>NZ_JBFTPV010000020.1:0-110742 GCF_056398665.1 Pseudarthrobacter sp. 01T43
TTGGGTGTGGCGGAGGGCTTCTTCGGTGGGTTCGGTGCCGTCGGTGTCGAGGGTGTCGGCCCAGCGGCGGGCAACGCGGGCGAGGAAGTCGGGGTCGGCGGTCGCGGCGGTGCGGGTGAGGTCGTGTTCGATCCGGTTCAGGGTCTCGGCGGTGGTGTGGTGTTTGAGGCGGTCCAGGGTGGCGGTGATGATGGTCCCGGCCCGGGAGGAGAGCACCGGCCCGGAACCGGCCGGGAACGCAGGTTCCGTAGTCTCCTCGGTGCAGGGTTCCTCGACGGCGGGGGTGAAGGCTGCAGCGAGGTGTTCGCGGGCCGGGGGGATCCGGTCTCCGGTGAGGGTGGTTTCGGGCAGGATAGCGTGGGCGAGGTGGAGGCGGCGTTTGGCTTCGCCGAGCCCGATCCGCAGCCGGACCCGGAGGAACTCGGCGGTGTTTTTGCAGCCGTCGTCCGCCGGGGAGCATGGAACAGCCCTCACGTCCCCATCGTTGGTGATGGCCTGGGTTCGGGTGCGGTCCACGGCCCCTGCGGAGAGGATCTGGGCGTAGTCCACGGAACGGGAGAGCTCCTCGACCTGGGCGGCGAACTCGGCGGCCTCAACGTAGCCGGCCATGGCCAGGTGGTCCGGGGCGGCGGCCACCGCGGCGCGGACCACCGCGATCGCCGTAGCCAGGCTCGCGGGCGCAGGCACCGCGGAACTACCGCCGTTCCCCGCAAGCCGCTCCGTCAAAGCCTCCATGGGAATACTCTGCCGCGCGGGTACGACATTATTGCCGCCGTCGGGCTTCTGTTGTGTGGAACTCACGCCGCTCCCGGCGGCGACGTTCAAAGGAGGGGGCCGTCACCGGGCAGGTTCCATCGAGAGTCCCAACCACCATGGGCTGCCCCTGGTCTGTGAGAATCTCAGCGTTGTGTCAAAATCCCCGAGGACACCTTCGGCCGAGCAGCTGACGGTGTTGCTGTTCGTGTAGGTGAGTCTGCAGTGCTGGTAGTCAATTAGGAGCGTGCCCTGCCAGCCGCTGCGCCGGATGACCTCTTCCAAGTCCRCCCGGGTCAGTTCGAGGAGTTCGGGGCCGGACCACTGGCGGTGCAGGGACGGGCAGTAGGCAGTAACAGCCATGCACGGCAGGAAGGCGGTCGCGCTGACCACTCTTTCCCCCTGAAGTCCTCGGCCTGGCCGGAGTCGAACCCCTCGGGGACTGCGAGCTGATCTGCAACCCTCAGCATCGCGTTGGTCCTGGCGGTTTCGATGTACCCGCTGGCCAGGACCCATCCAGCGATCAGGAGGACGGATGAGATCCCGACGAGCAAGGCAAGAAGCCGCTTCTTCCTTCGGGCAAGGACCAAAGTGATAATGCCGACCATGACGGTGAGGGGAACAGCGACAAGCATCACCGGGAAGCTGATCGAAAAATTGGCGTAATCCATGGGTGTCCTTTGCCCTTGAGGTGCACCCTACAGGTTGCGTCAACCCCCTGCCGCCGGGCTTGTGGTCCTGGCGCCGCAGCACCTTCCCTGCCGGCCTCCGCTGTATCGCCTCGGGCCTTGGGCGGGGAACATCCGGCTCCCGGCGGTGGTTAAAACCATAGGACGAAAAATGAACACCATGTTTACAGCACTAATAATCCCGGCCCGCACCGGAGAACCAGTTCGCGTTGAGCCGATCGAAGCCACTCTGAAGAACCTTCAGGAATTGGTTGAGGGCGATATTGGGTCGATCACGCGCGGCGACTGGCATGTCTACCTCAACGCGGAAGGCATGATCCGGGACCTGCCGTTGAACCTGCGCGCAGCCCAGTTGACCTATGACCGGGGCCTTGACTTGGCCGGAGCCGCACGCGGATGTGCCGTTTTCCTGGGAAATGATGAACACCGGGGAGAAATGGACGTGCCGGAGCATCTTGTCAGGCGGGCCGAGGAGCTTTTTGGGATGCCGCTGGCCGCCTAGTACGGCGTCCGGAGTGCGTCATCAGCCTTCGTTGGCAACCTGAATGGCTGTTACTACCGGATCTCGGCGGCAGCGCCGGCTGTACTTTGGGCTGCGCCCGAGCTCTCGCGCACCACCAACTCGGGGGTGAAGATGACCGCCCGGTGGTTCGGGCTGTCAGCTTCAGCTTCCGCCACCAGGAGTTCGACGGCGGTCCGTCCCAGCGCCTCCGTGGGTTGGCGGATGGAAGAGAGTGGCACAACGGCGGAGGCAGCAAAATCGATGTCGTCATAGCCGATGAGGGCAACGTCCTCGGGAATCCTTAACCGGTGCGTCATGGCCAGCGACTGCATCACGCCGAGGGCCAGCAGATCATTGGCACAGAAGATGCCATCCGGCAGTTCGCCACGTCCTCGCTCGACTAGCATGTCGCCCACGCTCCGACCAGCCAGCACGGTTTGCCCGTCCGAATCCAGAACCTCCAGGGTGGCGTCGGCTTCTTCCTTCACAGCGCGCTCCGCACCCTGGAGCCGGTCCGTGATCTGGCGGATGATGGTGGGACCTCCCACAAAGGCGAGCCGGCGGCGGCCGGTGTCCAACAGGTGCCGCGCGGCGAGGTAGCCCCCGGCGTCGTCGTCCACAGAGACGGAACTGTACTTGCTCTCATCGGCAAGCCGGTCCACGAGGACGGTAGGGATGCCGCGTTCCCGGAGCTGGTCAATTCGGCCGGTGACGTCTCCGACAGGAGAGATCAATAGGCCTTGCACGCGCTGCTCCTGGAAGAGGTCGATGTAGCTGGATTCGCGGCTCGCGTCATGGCCGCTGTCGCCCAGCAAGACTGCGCTGCCCTGGAGCGCGGCGGCATCTTCGGCCGCACGCACTACCGCCGTGAAGAACGGATTGCCAACGTCGAGCACGATCAGCCCAATGGTTCTGCTGTGACCTGCCCGCAACTGCCGGGCGGCGTCGTTGCGGACGAAGCCCAGCTCATCGATAGCCTGCTGCACCCGCTCTTTGGTCCGGGGAGACACTCTGTCCGGGTAATTGAGGACGTTGGACACTGTTCCCACAGCCACGCCGGCCTGGTTGGCGACGTCCTTGATGCTGGCTGAGCGATTCATGGTCCTCCGTGCTGATTTGCCGCGTGCAGTACTTTCCCCGGGTTCCGTAACAGGCGAACGCCCCCAACTAGGTAGCAGCAGGTGTCGTTTTGAGAGGTCATAACGACACCTGCTGCTACCTAGTTGGGTCAGCGGGCCGGGGATTGCTTGACACCTATTTGCCTCAAGGGTACTTTGAATCGTAACAATGAAACGATTCAAATCATGAAAATTCAGGAGAGGCGCAGATGAGGGTGTGTTTCCGCTCGTCGGTCCAGCCGCAACTGATCGACGAATACCGACGGCGGCACGCGGCTGTGTGGCCGGAGATGCTGCGCGCACTCCAAGCGGCGGGGTGGCGTAACTATTCGCTGTTCCTCGGCGCGGACGGGCTCCTGATCGGGTACCTCGAATGCGACGATTTCGACGCCGTCAAGGCGCAGATGGCGCTGACCAGAGTTAACGCCCGTTGGCAGGCCGAGATGGCCGGATTGTTCGACAATCCAGAGAACCCTGACCGGGCGCCAGACGAAGGGTTCCAGGTTCTCGAGGAAGTTTTCAACCTTGATGATCAGCTGGCCGTGACGGAAGCCACCGCGCGCTAGTCACCGGCTCCAGCAGGGCCGAAACCTGGCACCGCACTGGCAACCCAGTACGTATTGATCACAGCATCACCGACCGGAAAGAACCATCATGAATGACGTAGCAACGGCGCTGGGCAGGCTCGGGGAGCTTGCCATCGAGGTCCCTTCGTGGGCCTATGGAAACTCGGGCACGAGGTTCAAGGTGTTCGGCACGCCGGGCACGCCGCGGACGGTGCAGGAGAAGATCGTGGATGCCGCGAAGGTGCACGAGCTGACCGGGCTGGCCCCCACTGTGGCGCTGCATATCCCGTGGGACAAGGTGGATGACTACGCGGCCCTGAAAGAATACGCGGCTGGTCTTGGCGTGGGCCTTGGCACCATCAACTCCAACACGTTCCAGGATGACGAGTACAAGTTCGGTTCCCTGACGTCCTCTAACGAGTCGGTGCGGCGCCGGGCCATCGCCCACCACTTGGAGTGCATCGAGATCATGCACGCCACGGGCTCGCAGGATCTGAAGGTCTGGCTGGCGGACGGCACGAACTACCCKGGCCAGGAYGATATGCGCGGCCGCCAGGACCGSCTSGCSGARTCCCTGCAGGAGATCTAYGCRGGMCTGGGCGRRAACCAGCGCCTGGTCCTGGAATACAAGTTCTTCGAGCCGGCTTTTTACCACACCGAYGTTCCGGACTGGGGTACTTCCTATGCGCAGACCCTGGCGTTGGGGGAGAAGGCGTTGGTCTGCCTGGATACCGGCCACCACGCGCCGGGCACCAACATCGAGTTCATCGTGATGCAGTTGCTGCGCTTGGGCAAGCTGGGCTCCTTTGACTTCAACTCCCGCTTCTACGCCGATGATGACCTGATCGTGGGGGCGGCCGACCCGTTCCAGCTGTTCCGGATCATGTACGAGGTCATCCGCGGCGGCGGCTTCGGGAAGGAGTCCGGCGTTGCGTTGATGCTGGATCAGTGCCACAACCTGGAAGAGAAGATCCCGGGCCAGATCCGCTCGGTGCTCAATGTCCAGGAGATGACGGCCCGCGCCCTGCTGGTGGACACCGCAGCCCTGGGTGAGGCCCAGCGCAGCGGCGATGTTCTGGCCGCCAACGGCATCTTCAACGACGCCTTCTACACCGACGTCCGGCCCATCCTGGCCGACTGGCGTGAAGCCCGCGGCCTGCCCGCGGACCCGATGGCCGCGTTCAAGGCCAGCGGTTACCAGAAACAGATCAACGAGGACCGCGCAGGCGGCCAGCAAGCCGGATGGGGCGCCTAAGAGCATGACTAACAAGACTGTTGAAGACCTGATTTCCCGTTCCAACCGCCTGGGTGCGGACAAGCGGAACACCAACTTCGCCGGCGGCAACACCTCGGCCAAGGGCACGGAGAAGGACCCGGTGACGGGTGAGGATGTTCAGCTGCTGTGGGTCAAGGGCTCCGGCGGGGACCTGGGCACGCTGAAGGCCGGCAACCTGGCCGTCCTCCGCCTGGACCGGCTGACTGCGCTGAAGAACGTCTACCCCGGGGTGGACCGCGAAGATGAGATGGTGGCCGCTTTTGATTACTGCCTGCATGGCAAGGGCGGCGCCGCGCCGTCGATCGATACCGCCATGCATGGCCTGGTGGATGCCGCGCACGTTGACCACCTGCACCCGGACTCCGGGATCGCGATTGCCACCGCCGTGGACGGCGAGGCGCTGACCTCCAAGGTCTTTGGCGACAAGGTGGTGTGGGTGCCGTGGCGCCGGCCCGGTTTTCAGCTGGGCCTGGACATCGCGGCGATCAAGGACGCCAACCCGCAGGCTATCGGCACCATCCTGGGCGGCCACGGCATCACCGCCTGGGGCTCCACGTCACAAGAGGCTGAAGCCAACTCGCTGTGGATCATCGAGCAGGCCGAGAACTACATCGAGGCCAACGGCAAGGCCGAGCCCTTCGGCGCGCAGCTCAAGGGCTACGGTCCGCTGCCGGAGGCAGAACGGCGCGCGAAGGCTGCCACCCTCGCTCCGGTGATCCGTGGGCTGGCTTCCACGGACAAGCCGCAGCTGGGGCACTTCAGCGATGACGCCGTCGTGCTTGAATTCCTGGAGTCTGCGGAGCATGCGCGTCTGGGCGCCCTTGGCACGTCCTGCCCGGACCACTTCCTGCGCACCAAGGTCAAGCCGCTGATCCTGGACCTGCCCGCCGACGCCTCCATCGAGGAATCGATCAGCCGGCTGAAGGAACTCCACACCGCCTACCGTGAGGATTACCAGGCCTACTACGACCGCCACGCGACCCCGGATTCCCCGGCGCTGCGCGGCGCGGACCCGGCCATCGTGCTGGTCCCTGGCGTGGGCATGTTCTCCTTCGGGGCGAACAAGCAGACCGCCCGCGTTGCCGGCGAGTTCTACCTCAACGCCATCAACGTGATGCGCGGGGCCGAGGCGATCTCCACCTACGCCCCGATCGAGGAATCCGAGAAGTTCCGGATCGAATACTGGTCCCTCGAGGAAGCCAAGCTCGCCCGCCTGCCCAAGCCTAAGTCCCACGCGACCCGCATCGCGCTGGTCACGGGCGCGGCGTCGGGCATCGGCAAGGCGATCGCCACCCGGTTGGCGTCCGACGGCGCGTGCGTGGTCATTGCCGACCTGAACCTTGAGAACGCGCAGAAGGTCGCCGATGAGCTGGGCGGCGCGGACGTCGCCATCGGTGTCCAGACTGACGTGACCGACGAAGCCCAGATCGCCGCGGCCATCCAGGAAGCCGTGCTGGCCTTCGGTGGGCTGGACCTGGTGGTCAACAACGCCGGCCTGTCCGTCTCCAAGCCGCTGCTCGAAACCACAGAGAAGGACTGGGACCTGCAGCACAACGTCATGGCCAAGGGCTCCTTCCTGGTCTCCAAGGCCGCGGCGAAGGTCATGATCAGCCAGGACATGGGCGGGGACATCATCTACATCTCGTCCAAGAACTCCGTATTCGCTGGGCCGAACAACATCGCCTACTCCGCCACCAAGGCAGACCAGGCCCACCAGGTCCGGCTCCTCGCGGCCGAGTTGGGCGAGTACGGGATCCGCGTCAACGGCATCAACCCCGACGGCGTGGTCCGCGGCTCGGGCATCTTCGCGGGCGGCTGGGGCGCCAAACGCGCCGCTGTCTACGGAGTGGACGAGCAGGAACTGGGCAAGTACTACGCCCAGCGAACCTTGCTCAAACGCGAGGTCCTGCCCGAGCACGTGGCCAACGCCGCCGCCGTGCTCACCAGCGCCGAACTGTCCCACACCACAGGACTCCACATCCCCGTGGACGCCGGCGTCGCAGCAGCCTTCCTGCGATGAGCGGCATTTCAACCACTGATGTCGACGGCGGTGTGTTCGCCGCCGTCGACATCGGGGCCTCCTCGGGCAGGGTCATTCTGGGCCGGATCGACCGCGGTGCCTCCGCCGCATCGAGCGTGGGACTAGACGTGGTGCACCGGTTTCCCAACGGTGTAGTGGAGGTCGACGGCGGCCTCCGCTGGGACTTCGACGCCCTGTTCGCGGAAGTCCTCACCGGCCTCGCTGCCGCGGCCCGCGTCGCCGGGGAGCGCGGCGAAACCATCACCAGCATCGGCATTGACACCTGGGCGGTGGATTATGGCCTCGTCAACACGGCGGGGGAGCTGATCGCGCAGCCGTACAGCTACCGCGATGACCGCAGCCGCGCCGCCGTCGCGCCCGTGCACCAGAAACTGGACCCTGTCCGGCTTTACGGCACCACGGGCCTGCAGTTCCTGCAGTTCAACACGATCTACCAGCTCGCCACCGAGCCGGACCTGAAGGGTCTGCAGGCGCTGCTCATCCCGGACCTGATCGCGTTCCTCCTGACGGGACAACGCCGCACCGAATCCACCAACGCCTCCACCACAGGCCTGTTCGACGCCGTCGCGGGGGAGTGGGCCACCGAATTCCTCACCGCCCTAGGCCTGCCCAAGGACCTGTTTCCGCCGCTGATTGAACCGGGCGAAACCGTCGGCACACTGCTCCCGGGCATCGCATCCCGCACGGGACTGGACCAGACAACCAAGGCGGTGGCCGTCGGCTCGCACGACACCGCCTCCGCCGTCGTCGCCGTCCCCGCCGGGGCATCCGCGGCCGACGCGGAGACCTTCGCCTACATCTCCTCCGGCACCTGGTCGCTGGTAGGGCTCGAGCTCAAGCATCCGGTCCTGACCGAGGCCAGCCGGGAAGCAAACTTCACCAACGAGCGCGGCGTGGACGGCACCATCCGCTACCTCCGCAACATGGGCGGCCTTTGGCTGCTCAGCGAATGCCAGCGCACCTGGGCGCAGGAGGGGTTCACGCCGGATCTCGATACCCTGCTCAACGCCGCCGCGGCGCTGCCACCGGGCGGCCCGCAGATCAACCCGGATGATCCCTATTTCATCGCCCCGGACAACATGCCCGAACGCATCCGCGCCGCCATCCGCCACACCGGCGACATCCTGCCAGACAACCCCGCAGCCATCACCCGCTGCATCATGGACAGCCTCGCCACCGGCTACGCCCGGACGATCCGAGACGCCGAACGCCTCGCGGGCCGCACCGTGGACGTGGTGCATATCGTGGGCGGCGGCTCCCAAAACCGACTGCTCTGCCAGCTCACCGCGGACGCCACCGGCAAACGCGTCATCGCGGGCCCGGTCGAGGCCACGGCGCTCGGCAACATCCTCGTGCAAGCCCGAGCCGCCGGACGGGTCACCGGCGGACTCGTCGGTCTGCGCCGGTTGGTGGCGGCGTCTCATCGGCTTCATACGTTTGCACCGCAGGTCGCCGGGTTGGCCCCGGGCTGCCGCCGCACAGTTGTATGACATAGGATCTCCAGAGGAATTCCAGACGAGACAGGACCGGCCAACCATGCCCCTCTTCGACCTGCCCCTTGCGCAGCTCCGCGGCTACACCTCAAGCGTCACAGCGCCCGCGGACCTGCGGGACTTCTGGGACGCGACCATCGAGGAAGCGCGGACGCACCCGCTCGGGGCCACGTTCGAGCAGGTGGAGAACCACTTGTCCGTGATCGACACCTTCGACGTCACCTTCGCGGGCTTTGGCGGTGCGCCGATCAAGGCCTGGCTGCACCTCCCGGCGAACCGACAGGCTGGGAGCCGGCTGCCCGTCGTCGTGCAGTACGTCGGCTACTCAGGCGGGCGCGGCCTGGTCAATCAGGACACTAAGTGGGCGCAGGCCGGCTACGCGCACTTCATGATGGACACCCGGGGCCAGGGCTTCGGCGGGATCGTGGGCGAAACGCCAGACCCGCACCCGTCCGCCGGTGAGGTGGCGTATGCCGGACTCATGACCCGCGGTGCCGGCAGCCGAGAGGACTACTACTACCGGCGTGTCTACGTCGACGCGTTCCGGGCCGTGGAAGCCGCGCAGTCCCATCCCGGGGTGGATGCTTCGAAGGTGATCCTGACCGGAATCAGCCAGGGTGGCGGCATAGTGGTGGCCGTTGCCGGGCTGGTGGCCGGAAGGCTCGACGGCGTCATCGCCGCGCTGCCAGACGTCCCGTTCCTGCAGGACTTCCCCCGGGCGATCGACACCGCACCCCGTGGCCCCTATCCGGAAATTGCCGCTTTCCTGGGCCGGCACCGGGACCGGTACGAGCCGATGCTGGAGGTTCTGAACTATTTCGACGGCGTGAACCTCGCTCGGGCAGCCACTGCCCCGGCCCTGTACTCCGTGGCGCTGATGGATGATGTCTGCCCGCCCTCCACGGTTTTCGCCAGCTTCAACGCCTACGGTTCGGGGGCAGGCAATTCGTCGGCGACCGGGGCGGTCAAGGAGATCGACGTCTACCGGTTCAACAACCACGAAGGCGGTCAGGAGCACCACTGGATCAAACAGCTGCAGTACCTCCGCAAGCTCCTGGGCTGACCATCCGGCGCCTACCCGTTACCCGGCCCAACTACGTATTGAGGCTTCAACCCGACACCTACTGCTACCTGGTTGGGGCGGCGTGGGCGCACTGGGATTTCGGTGTGTGACGCCGCCGATTTTGCCGGGGCCAAAGCGTGCGGTTATCGTCTGCCTATGACAAACCGTTGGTATGCGTATTTTTCGTTGGCTCTGGAGGAGCCCGCGTCTAACTGACACGCATCCAACTTCCTTCAGAGCCAACAGGGCAGAGATTATTCTCTGCCCTTCGCCATTTCTCCGGCGGGTTCTGATCTGGGCCCGCTTCCTATCTGGAACAGGACCCCGAGCATGAGCCCCGCAACCGCCACTCCCGCAAAATCCACGTCCAACCTGCGCGTCAGCGAATTCACACCGCTGCCCACGCCCGCGGAACTCATCGCCGAGTTGCCGCTGGACGAAAGGGTGACGGACGTCGTCGAACGCGGCCGTGATGAAGTCCGCGCCATCATGGACGGCGTGGACGACCGCCTTCTGGTCATCGTAGGCCCCTGTTCCATCCACGATCCCAAGGCCGGTCTCGAATACGCCCGCCGGCTGGTCAGCCAGGCGGAGAAGCACAAGGAAGACCTGCTGATCGTTATGCGGACCTACTTCGAGAAGCCGCGCACCACCGTGGGCTGGAAGGGCCTCATCAACGATCCCCGCCTGGACGGCAGCCACGACATGGCTACCGGCCTCCGGACGGCCCGGAGGTTCCTGCAGCAGGTCACCGCGCTGGGACTGCCCACCGCCACCGAATTCCTCGAGCCCATCAGCCCGCAGTACATGGCGGACCTCATCTCCTGGGGAGCCATCGGAGCCCGCACCACGGAGAGCCAGATTCATCGCCAGCTCGCGTCGGGGCTGTCCATGCCCATCGGTTTCAAGAACGGGACCGACGGCGACCTCCAGGTTGCGGTCGACGCATGCGGCGCCGCCGCGGCAGCCCAGGCTTTCCTGGGAATCGACGGCGATGGCCGCGCCGCACTGGTGGCCACCGCCGGGAATCCTGACACGCACGTCATCCTCCGCGGCGGACGCAAGGGACCCAACTACTCGGCCGCCGACGTCGAAGGTGCCTCTGCCAAGCTCGCTAAAAAGGGCCTCAACCCCCGGTTGATCGTGGACGCAAGCCACGCGAACAGCGGAAAGAGCCACCACCGGCAGGCTGAGGTGGCGCTGGAAATCGGTGCCCAGCTCGAGGAAGGCGGCCAGGCGGCGCAGGCCGTCGCCGGCGTCATGCTGGAAAGCTTCTTAGTGGGCGGCGCACAGAACCTGGATGTGGCCGAGCACGCCGCGGGCACGTCCGGGTTGGTCTACGGGCAGAGCGTGACGGACGCGTGCATGGAGTGGGACGTCTCTGTTTCCGTGCTCGACCAGCTCGCAGCCTCCGCCCGGAAACGCCGTATTGCATAGCGAATGCTCCGAATGACTTTCACTACAGCCCCATGAACCTCTAGAGTATCTATCACATGGTTGGTGGATGGCTCAGCATCGGCACACCGCAATGGAACACAGCTGGGGTTAGTCATCATCCGTCAGCAAAGGAATAGGGAAATGTCCGCAGAACAGAACTTCTCGAACGCGAAGTTCCTGACCGTGGCCGAAGTGGCCGAGGTCATGCGCGTCTCCAAAATGACCGTATACCGGCTGGTCCATTCCGGCGAAATGCCCGCGGTGCGTTTCGGCCGGTCGTACCGGGTGCCGGAAAGTGCCGTAGAACAGTACCTTAAAGGCGCTGTTGTGGACGGGCGCACCGAAACGGCCTGAGCACTATTACGGCCTGTGGGACGGCCACGGTCAGTGGCCGCCGCAAAGAAGCGGTACCCTGTTAAGGAACGTTTTACGTCATTGTAAGAATCTGTCAGTTGTTTTTTGTCTGTAGCTCTGTCCACGGACCTTTTCCATCAGACAGGTGCTGCATCTAGTTTGTGAGGAACTTTCGTGGGTTCAGTTATTAAGAAGCGTCGCAAGCGTATGGCCAAGAAGAAGCACCGCAAGCTGCTTCGCAAGACCCGTCACCAGCGCCGTAATAAGAAGTAGAGATACTTCGACAAGCGTGAAAATGCCCGTTGCCTTCCCGGCAGCGGGCATTTTTGTTTGCCTGGGCCCTCAACTGGGCCCAACTGTGCCCAACTGGGTAGCAGCAGATGTCGGTATGAGAGCTCATACCGACATCTGCTGCTACCTAGATGCGGGGGCCGCGGATCCGGGCGAAGCCCTTCCAAAGTCCGTAGACCACGCCGCCGGCTGTTGCTGCCTTCAGGCCAAGGGTGGCGGCGCGGCGGCCGGAGCGGAAATCGTAGACCGGCCAGTTGTGATCACGGGCGTGGCGGCGCAGCTTCGAATCGGGATTGATGGCCACGGGGTGCCCGACGAGTGTCAGCAGCGGGATGTCGTTATAGGAATCGCTGTAGGCCCAGCACCGCCTGAGGTCCAGCGCCTCGGCGTCGGCCAACTCCCGGACTGCCACAGCCTTGGCAGCGCCGTGCAGGATGTCACCCACCAACCGGCCGGTGTACATGCCGTCGGCCACCTCGCCAACAGTGCCCAGAGCTCCGGTAAGGCCCAACCGGGTGGAGATGACGGTGGCAACTTCGATGGGGGTGGCCGTAACGAGCCAGACGCGCCGTCCAACGCGCAGGTGCTGCTGCGCCAAGGCCTTCGCGCCGGGCCAGATCCTGGAGGCGATCATTTCGTCGTACACCTCTTCGCCCAGTGCCTTGATGTCGGCCACCGGGATGCCCGCTGCGAGGGTAAGTGCCGAATCGCKGACCGCATGGACATCGTCCATATTCTCGCCGCGCGCCACGAATTTGAACTGTTTCCATGCAAACCCGGCCGCCTGGACCAGGGTAAAGGCGCCGCGCTGGTGCATCTTGCGGGCGACATGGAAAAGGCTGGCACCCTTCATGAGTGTGTTGTCGACGTCGAAGAAGGCCGCTTCGCCGGTCTGCATCACCGCATCCGGCTGGGTGACTACAGCGACGTACTTCTCCTCGGGCATGTCCACGAGTCTAGTCAATAGTCGGCTGCGCAGATTCCAGCGCAGGCGCTGGCGGGACGGTTCGCAGCGCTGTCCGTCCCGCTGGCCGCCCCTAAAGGGCGATACGGTTAAAGCATGGCAAAACCGGAGGTAGTCCTCATCACCAAGGCAAACTGTCACCTGTGCGCAGACGCGCGCGACGCCGTCGAACGCGTTACATCCGCAATGGGACTTGGGTGGACGGAACAGCAGGTTGACGAACTGCCTGAACTGCGTGAACGGTACGCCGAGGAAATCCCGGTGGTGCTGGTGGATGGCGTCCAGCGCGACTTCTGGAAGATCGACGAAGCTCGCTTGGCGCGGGTCCTCCAACGTGCGCTGGGCCATTAGGCAACCGATTGCGCACCGTGACGCTGGCTTTGTTGGCAGCGGTGGCGGGCATCTAGAGTGGAGTCACAACGCGAGGCAATGGAGGGGAAAGTGAGTTCACTGGATTCGTCTCCCCGGGCCGTAGACGGTACGGTGGCGGCGCCTGCAGGGGAGGCCGCCAAACAGATTCCGCCCGCTGCAGTGGCCAGGCTGACCATCTACCTGCGCGCCCTGAACACGATGCTGGCCGACGGCGTGGAGCGGGTGTCCTCGGAGTCCCTGGCGGAAGCCTCGGGCGTCAGCTCCTCAACCCTCCGCAAAGACCTGTCCTACGTGGGCTCCTACGGTACGCGCGGCGTCGGCTACGAAGTGCAGTACCTTAGCCGCCACATCTCCGCCGCCCTGGGCCTGACCCACGATTGGAAAGTTGCCATTGTTGGCGCCGGCAACCTGGGCAAGGCATTGGCCGGTTACGGCGGCTTTGAGTCCCGCGGCTTTGATGTGGTGGCAATTTTCGACGCCGACCAGCTTGTGGTGGGAAACGAAGTGGGCTGGCTGCGCGTCAGCGACGTCGCGGATCTGGAAGCAGTGCTGCAGCGGACTGGCGCCAACATGGTGGTCCTCGCGCTGCCAGCCGCGGTGGCGCAGGCAGTCTGTGACCGCGTGGTGGCGGCCGGCGTCCACAGCATCCTGAGCTTCGCTCCCGTCATGCTGCAGGTCCCCGACGGCGTCAATCTCCGCAAGGTGGACATGGCCACCGAACTGCAGATCCTGGCCTACCACGCGCAACGGGCGCAGACCCCGGACCAGACCACCTAAGTTGTCCAGCGGCGGCCGGTAGGGTCCACGCCCGTTGAGGTGTGGGTTACTGCGTGGAACCTACTGCCCGTACGGGTTACCCGGCGTGGTGTAGGGGTTGGCGAAAGGCTGCTGCTGCTTGCGGAAATAAGGAGAGCTGGTTCGCAGGTACAGCAGGACAATCGCCGCGATGCCTGCCAGGGTTCCCAGCGTCCCGAAGCTCGGCACCTGGAAGAGGCTAAAGACGGACAGCGCGGCGAACACCGTCCCCAGGATCCGGGCCCAGTTCTTGCCCTTGCGGATGAAGAAGGCCACCAGCAGGTACAGGCCGGCTCCCACGATGGCGACCGCTACCAGCATTCCGGCGAGAGCGCTCTTGAACTCCTCGAAGTTGAACTGAGCGCCGGTGGCGCCGCTGCTGCGCATGGCATCATCAAAGGCCCTGCGCGTTGCCGGGTCATCGAGCATCGGGATGCCCATAAGCATGGAAATGACAAACACCGCGGCGGCGGCGATCAGGAGCCAGAAAGAGATGTTGACCAGCTGCGGAACGCCATTGGAGCCGGTGGCCTGCGGCTTCTCCGAAGGGTACTGGGCGTAGGGGGACTGGCCGTACGGCTGCTGGCCGTAGGCGGGGGGAGCCGGCTGCCCGTACTGCGGCGCCTGTGGGGCGTTCTGTCCATACTGCGGTGCGGGAGGCGGGTTCTGTCCGTACTGCGGGGCGTTCTGGCCGTACTGCGGCGTGTTCTGCTCTGGCTGTGGGCTGTTAGCACCATAACGGGGCGCTGGCGGCTGGTTGCCGGGCTCAGGCTCGTTCGGGACGGGAGGCGGGACGGGGGTGCTCATGAGCGGTCCTTTGCAGGTTGGAAGTCAGTTCGGCTGCTGGGTGCAGTCCACTGGCCCTGCCCCCAGTACGGCTTACTTCAACCGTACCCCCCGGCTGTGCCAAGGTGGGTCATTCCAAAGAGGTATTCCCGCCTGCGCTGAGACCCGAAAAGAGCCGCTGGACCTGCGAAAATGGACCTGCCAAAGTGTTTGGGCGGCCCGCTGGGGAGCTGTCCTCAACGGACCGCTTAAGCGCGGCCCTTGACGGCAGTGAACCAGGCCTGCGAGTTGGGAAGCCACATCAGGACTGTTGCGGCGGCGCTGATCAGGAATCCGAGCCAGTTGTTGCCTATGCCTCCGCCCACACTGCCGCCGATAAGCGCCAGGACCAGTGAGACGCCGGCAACGATGGTGAGCGCCAGCCGGGCCCACTCCTTACCTTCCTTCATCTTCAGGGCGAGGATAATCTGCGCGGCAGCCAGCGCGACTGCCACCAGAACCAGGAGGAGTAGCAAAGCGGCCAATCCGGGGGCGACAGTGAACAGGGCCAAGGTGGCAAGCAAGCCGAAGAAGCCGCCCATAACCCCCAGCATGCCGCCGATGAGCCAGATCCAGTAGGAGACTTTGAGCTCGGTGGGGAGTCCGGTCACGCTGAACATGCCGGAAAGACCACGCTTGGGCATAATGTCGTTGAAGCTGCGGGGACCGTCGGTGGGCATCTGGAACTGACTCGGGTTGCTCATGGCTCTCACTGTAGACGGCGTGTCCTGAGACGGAGTGCCCTGCTGGATCCAGGAACTGAACACGGCCTTAAACACCGCGCGCCCGGCCACCGGGATCGTGTGATCCTGACGGCCGGGCGCGGCGCTGTGAGCTATTGAAGAGCGCAGTCAGCTACTGAATAACTCTGTCAGCCACTGAAGAGCGCCTAAGCAGCTGAAGAAATTACGCTGCGGGGGCGATGAACGCCAGCTCCAGGTTGATGGCCACCTTGTCGCTGACCAGCACGCCGCCGGCGTCGAGGATGGCGTTCCAGGTCAGGCCGAAGTCCTTGCGGCTGATGGTGGTTTCGGCGGAAACGCCGGCGCGGGTCATCCCGAACGGGTCAACGGCCACGCCGTTGAATTCGGTTTCCAGGGTGACCGGACGGGTGATGCCCTTGATGGTGAGTTCTCCGGTCAGTTCGTAGCTGTTGCCGGCAGCCACCAGTCCGTTGGAGACGAAGGAGATTTCGGGGAACTTCTCGACGTCGAAGAAATCTTCGCCGCGGACGTGGCCGTCGCGGTTGGCGTCGCCCGAGTCGAAGCTGGCGGTCTGGATGGTGGCGCTGATCTTCGAATCGGCCACGTTTTCGGCGAGGTCCAGGGTTGCTGCCGCATCCTTGAACTGGCCGCGGACCTTGCTGATGCCGGCGTGGCGAACAGTGAAGCCGATTTCGCTGTGCGAGTTGTCGAGGGTCCAGGTGCCGGTGGTGACGTCTGCGGGAAGAGCCATTGGTGTTTCTCCTTGGGTTTGTCGGGTGGTACTTCCGGATACGTTGATCGGTTGAACTCTCAACTATCCGCTACATTCACTATAAGCATGCATTTGCATGTTTTGTTCCTTGTTCAGGAACTTTTTTCCCAGTGTTTCAGTTCTACGGAATGTAGAAGATTTCGGATCGCACGCCATCTTTGAGAAACTGGTACACATGCCCCAAGCCACTGTCCATCTGCTCCGCCACGGCGAGGTCCATAATCCCGACGGCGTTCTGTACGGACGGCTGCCCGAATTCCACCTCTCAGAGCTGGGTAGGGAGATGGCGCAGACCCTGGCCGCGCACTTTGCCGAGCGCGCCGCAGAGGGTGCGCGGATCGTCTACTTGGCAGCGTCGCCGCTGGTCAGGGCGCAGGAGACCGCAGCCCCCACGGCGGAGGTTCTGCACCTTGAGGTTCACACTGACGAGCGCATCATCGAGGCGGAGAACTACTTCCAGGGCATGAAGGTCACCAAGGCCGAGCTGCGCAAGCCCAAGCACTGGCCGCACCTGATCAACCCGCTCCGGCCATCCTGGGGCGAGCCGTACAAGGAACAGGCCGTGCGTGTCCGGGCCGCCGTCGAGGACGCCAGGCTCCGGGCCATCGAACTTGCCGGCGCGGACTATGGAACCAATGGGCCCGAGGCCATCATGGTCAGCCACCAGCTCCCCATCTGGGCCACGCGCCTGAGCGCCGAAGGCCGTCCGCTCTGGCATGACCCCCGCAAGCGCGAGTGCACGCTGACGTCCATCACCTCACTGGTGTTCGACGACGACGGCTCCCTCCTGCGCGTTGAGTACAGCGAGCCCGCTGCCGCCCTTCTTCCCGGTGCTGCCACCACCCCGGGGGCGTGAGATGAAAAGTACCCCGCTCGCTCCGTCCGGCCGCCCAATGTCCCGCCGCGCCGTCCTGGCCGCCGGCGGCGCCGCCCTGACCGCCCTCACCCTCGGGCTCTCCGCCTGCGCGCAGGAGGATGCCCTCGCCAAGCAGGCGAAGGCCGGTGACAACAAGAACTACATCGCCGGCGACGGCTCCGTGACGGAATTCGCGGCAGGAGACCGCAAAGCCGGCGTCGCCATCAACGGCACCCTGTTCAACGGCACAACGGTCACCCCCGCCGACTTCCAGGGCAAGGTGACGGTGCTGAACTTCTGGTTCGCCGCGTGTGCTCCCTGCCGGGTTGAAGCGCCCATCCTCGAAGAGCTGCACCAGGAGTTCAAGGACCAGGGTGTGCAGTTCTTCGGCGTTAACCTCCGTGACGAAAAAGCCACGGCCGAGGCCTTCGACAAGACCTTCAACCTGACCTACCCCAGCTTCGATGACAAGAACGGCGGCGTGCTCCTGGCCGTCTCCGGGATTGTCCCGCCCGGCGCGGTCCCCACCACACTGGTCCTGGATAAGCAGGGCCGGGTGGCCTCGCGCGTGCTCGGCGAAATCCAGAAGGGCACCCTCAAAGCCCTCGTCGCCGCCGCCGTGGCAGAGTAGCGGCGGCGCCGGACCGTGAACAGCCCTTTCGCTGAAACCATCCTGAACGGCTCGCTGCTGCTTGCCATTCCGGTTGCTTTGCTCGCCGGCCTGGTGTCCTTCCTGTCGCCATGCGTGCTGCCGCTGGTGCCTGGCTACCTGGGCTACGTGACCGGCCTGAGCGGGGTGGACCTGCAAAAACAAAAGCGCGGCCGGATGTTCGCGGGCATCGGGCTGTTTGTACTGGGATTCTCGGTGATCTTTGTGCTGCTGGGCGGCGCCTTCGGCCAGCTCGGCACCTTGATTACAGGCTCCCAGAACGCCTGGATCACCCAGCTCCTGGGGATCCTGGTGATCATCATGGGCGTTGTGTTCATGGGCGGGCTCGGGTGGCTGCAGCGGGACGCCAAGATCCACGCGAAACCGCCAGCCGGCCTGTGGGGGGCGCCCCTGCTGGGCCTCACCTTCGGCCTGGGCTGGGCCCCGTGCATCGGCCCCACCTACTCGGCGGTCCAGCTGCTGAGCCTGTCCGGCGGTTCGTCCGCAGCCAAGGGCGCCTTCCTGGCGTTCGTCTACAGCCTGGGCCTGGGCATCCCGTTCCTGCTGATTGCCTTGGCCGTCCGGCGGGGCATGGGCGTGATGTCCTTTTTCCGCCAGCACCGCCTGGCGATCCAGCGGATCGGTGGCGGCATCCTGGTGGTGCTCGGCCTGCTGATGGCCAGCGGCGTCTGGGGTTCCTGGGTCACCGAACTGCAGTACTGGTTCCAAACTGATGTGAAGTTGCCGATCTGATGAGCGAGCGCGTGAAAGCAAACAAGAAATCCCCGGCCCCCGTGGCCGCTGCCAAGCCTGAAGCGGCCCTCCCCGTCCTGGGGCCCCTGGGGATGGTGCGCTGGGCCTGGACCCAGYTGACCAGCATGCGCACGGCGCTGTTCCTCCTGCTCCTGCTGGCGGTTGCCGCGGTGCCGGGTTCGCTGTTCCCGCAGCGCCCCGTCAACCCCTTCGTGGTGACGCAGTACATCAAGGACAACGGGGACTACGGGAAACTGCTGGACACCCTGCAGCTGTTCGAGGTCTACTCCTCCGCGTGGTTCTCGGCCATCTACATCCTCCTGTTCATCTCGCTGATCGGCTGCGTGGTGCCGCGCGCCATCGCCCACTACAAGGCCATGCGCTCCCAGCCGCCGCGGACCCCCAAAAGGCTCTCCCGCCTCCCTGAGTACGGCACCCTGGTGGTCCCCGCCAGCGCCGGCCTCCCGGCGTCGGACGCCATTAACAGCGCTGCGGGGCTGCTCCGGAAGCGCGGCTACCGCGTTGAGGTGAGGGACGACGACGGCGCGCGGCCGTCTTTGGGTGCCGAGCGCGGCTTCGCCAAAGAGGTGGGGAACCTGGTGTTCCACACCTCCCTGATCGGCGTGCTGGTATCCGTGGCCATCGGCGGCCTGTTCGGTTACAGCGGACAGCGCATCCTCGTTGAGGGCGATACGTTCGTGAACACCCTGGTGGGCTATGACCAGTTCACCCCCGGCACCAACTTCCAGTCCAGCCAGCTGCAGCCCTACTCCATCCAGCTGGACAAATTCGACGTCACTTTCGACCGCGAGTCCCCGGGCAAGTTCGGCCAGCCCATCGACTTCAACGCCCAGGTCACCACCAAGGAAACCCCGGACGCGCCTGCAAAGCAGGAAACCCTGAAGGTCAACGACCCCGTCACCCTGGGTGGCACCAGCATCTACCTCACCGGCAACGGCTACGCCCCCGTGGTGACCATCCGCGACGGCGCCGGCAACGTGGCCATGCAGGGTCCCGTGGTGGCCAAGCTCCAGGGCGAGAACTACTACTCCTCCGTGGTCATCAAGGTTCCCGATGCCCGGCCGGAGCAGCTGGGCTTCGTCGGGTTCTTCCTGCCCACCGCATTCGTCACCGACGCCGGTGTGTCGTTCAGCGGCGATCCGGACCTGTTCAACCCGCAGCTGACCCTGAACTCCTACTTCGGCAACCTTGGCCTTGATAACGGCGCGCCGCAGAACGTCTTCGAACTGGACGTTTCGAAGCTCACGCCGCTCAACAACCGCAAGCTGGCCGCCGGCGGCATCACCCTGGCACCCGGCAGCACCTACACCCTCCCGGACGGCAAGGGCAGCATCAGCTTCGACGGCGTGAAGCGGTACGTCGGCGTGGACATCCACCACAACCCCGGCCAGGTCTCGGCCCTGATCTTCGCCCTGCTGGCCGTGGGAGGGCTCATCGTTTCGCTGTACGTCAACCGCCGCCGCGTCTGGGTCCGCACCGGGACGCACGAGGACGGCCGGACCATGGTGGAATACGGGCTCCTGGCCCGCGGCGAAGACCACCGCCTGGCCGCCGAGGCGCAGGCCGTCCGCAAGTTGCTCAGCGAAGAGTGGCAGCTTGAAGATTCCGACTCCACCCAGCAAACTCCCAGCCGCCAAGGCGATAATGGCGCAGACTCCGTCACCATCCCCACCGGCTTCGCCGGACCCACAAAGGACCAGTAATGCCTTTCGTCATCAACGAAACCATGGGCGCATACAGTGAACTGCTGATGCTGCTCGCCGCCGGCACCTATACCGTGGCCTTCATCGCCTTCGCCTGGGATTTGGCCAAGAGCAGCAAGATGTTGCGCGCCGTTGACCTCAAGGCAGCGGAGGCTGCAGGGGCAGGAGCCGGGGCCAAGGTTCCGGTAGGCGCCGGAGTAGGTGCGTCTGCCGGCACTTCCCTTGACGCTGGCGCGGGAGCGAACCGTGTGGATTCGCACCTGGCCGGGCCGGCCGGACGGGCTGAACGGCCGTCGTCGTCCGCTGCCAAGCAGGCAGGAACTGGCTCCGCAGCAGGGCAAACGGCCGACGCCGACATGCGCTACGCGGGGGAACGCCGAGTTCCGGCCCGGGTGGCTGTCGCCCTGACCGTTCTCGGTGTCCTGATCCACGGTGCCGGTGTTGTCACCCGTGCCCTGGGTGCCGGCCGCGTGCCGTGGGGCAACATGTACGAGTTCCTCACCACAGGTGCCTTTGTGGCCGTGGCCGTCTTCCTGCTGGTGCTGATCCGCCGCGACCTGCGGTTCCTGGGCACGTTCGTTGTGGGGCTCGCGATCGTCATGCTGGTGGCCGCTTCCGTTGCTTACTGGACCCCGGTGGGCCACCTGGTCCCGGCCCTGCAGAGCTATTGGCTGGTCATCCATGTCTCCATCGCCGTGATGTCCTCGGCGCTCTTCACCCTGACTTTTGCCATGTCCGCGCTGCAGCTGGTCCAGTCCCACCGGCAAAAGAGCATTGCCGCGGGAGGTGCCGACAAGCTTGGCTTCATGCGGCTGGTTCCTTCCGCTTTGAGCCTGGAAAACCTGTCCTACCGGATCAACGCCATCGCTTTCATCGGCTGGACCTTCACCCTGATGTTCGGCGCCATCTGGGCCGAAAAGGCCTGGGGCCGGTTCTGGGGCTGGGACACCAAGGAAGTCTGGACTTTTGTGATCTGGGTGGTCTACGCCGGCTACCTCCACGCCCGTGCCACCCGCGGCTGGACCGGGACCCGGGCTGCCTGGTTGTCGATTGTCGGGTACCTCTGCGTCGTCTTCAACTTCACGATTGTTAACCAGTTCTTCAACGGCCTGCACTCCTACTCAGGCCTCTGAGCAGGAGTTTCCTTCCGGCACCCGTAGTGTTTTGAGGTAATACGCCAATCGGTGTACAAATCAGGGTGTTGCCCGGCAGGCGGTGATGCTACCTTGGTTGAAGCTCGTCCGTGATGAAGCTCGCGGACCGGCCTGCTGCGTTCTCCCGAGGTACCCATGAGTTACATTCTCGCCATTGATGTCGGGACCAGTTTCACTGCCGCCGCCATTGCCAAGAATGACCAGGGCGCCCAGTCGGTTCCGGAGAGCCTGCCGTTGGGGCTCCGCGGTACGTCGGTCCCGTCTGTGGTGTACTACCCCGAAGAGGGCCCCGTCCTGGTGGGGGAGGCTGCAGACCGCCGCGGTTTGGACGATCCCGGCCGGGTGGTGCGTGAGTTCAAACGCCGGATCGGCGACAGCGTCCCCCTGGCCGTGGGCACACTCTCACTTCAGGCTGAAGACATCTTTGCCACCATGGCCCACTGGGTTGTGGACAGGGCCGCAGAACGCGAGGGCGCCCCGCCGTCGGAAATCATCGTCTCGCACCCTGCGGCCTGGGGCGGACACCGGACCTCGGCGGTCCTGGCAGCACTCGCCGCCAGGGGGCTGCACAACGTCACGCTTATCAGCGAACCGGAAGCGGCGGCACTGCACTATGCCTCCCAGATGCGTGTGGAGGACGGCAGCACCGTTGCCGTTTACGATCTGGGCGGGGGAACCTTTGACACGGCAATCCTGCGGAAGGACGGCAACGGCCGTTTCGCACTCCTGGGCAGCCCGGAGGGCATCGAAGGGCTTGGCGGTGCCGACTTCGATGCCGAAGTGCTCCGCCACGTCGCAGCCCACACAGGCGATGCTTTGAGAGCCCTTGACCCGGATGACCCGGGCGCGCTGGCGGCGCTGGCCCGGCTCAAGCGTGAATGCGTGGAGGCCAAGGAAGCGCTCTCGGCCGACAGTGAGGCGAGCATTTCGGTGTTCCTGCCAGGCACGCAGCAGCAGGTGCGGCTGGTCCGTTCCGAGTTCGAGGCGATGATCGATGAGTCGATCCGCGAAACCGTGGATGCCCTTGAACGGTCCTTGGAACAACTTGGCCTGGAGCGGGCTGACCTGACCGCGGTGCTCCTGATTGGCGGTTCGTCACGGATTCCCTTGGTGGCGCAGCTGATCTCGGAACAGCTGGACCGGCCCATCGCCGTCGACGCAGACCCCAAGTCTTCCATCTGCCTCGGCGCAGTCGCGGCAGCGATCCGGGCCGCCCCGCCGGTCGCAGTGGATCCCCGTGTAGCCGCTGATGGGGTCCCTGGGATTCCCGCGCCGGCTGATGTAGCTGTTGAGCCGCACGGCGATGACCGCCGTGCCAGCTGGTCCCGCAAGTCCGGGGCAGCGTTTGGCTCTTTGGCTGGCACCGCCGCCGCTGCTGGCGACGGTGCCAGGGGCGTTGGCGCCAGCCATGCACATGCCGTGGGCCACGCCCATGGTGCGAAGGGCGGAGCACATGCCCCACGGCCGGCCATCCGGCTTACTGCAGTGGCTGCCGGGGCGGCCCTGTTCACCATCCTGACTGCCACCGCGGCGGGGAACCCGGAGGGGCTGGGAAGCCTCACGGCGATGTTCGCCCCGCAGTCGTTGCCTGGCGCCCAGGCTGCAACGGATGCCGGTGGCGGCGCACAGGCGGGTGGCCCTGCCGCCGCAGCCCAGGGCGAGCCACAGCAGTCCGAGCCAGGCATTGAGGCCAGCGCGAAGAAGCCGGCAGCGGCCACCCCGGCCACGCCAGCGGGAATCGAAGCGGCAGCATCGCACACCAGCAGGCCTTCCGGGTCGGCATCACCCGCGCCCGGCTCGACACCGGGCAGTTCGACACCGGGCGGTTCGACACCGGGCGGTTCGACGGCGGGCGGTTCGACGCCCGGCGGCGGGGCCGCGGGGTCCACGCCAGGAGGGAAGGGGACGTCAAGCGTTCCCACCCAGGTAGCCGCGCCGGGAACGCCCGGGACTCCCACAAAGGATGCGCCTGCGACGACCCCAGCCGTGGAACCGGCGCCTGCGACGGCACCGCCCACGACGACACCGTCTGCGACGACACCGCCTCCGACGACACCGCCTGCGACGACACCGCCTGCGACGCCGCCGGTGGGATCGCCCCCCGCCACGACGCCGCCACCAACAACATCGGATCCGACGCTGACACCCAACCTCGAGCCGGCGCCAACCACGCCGGCACCGCAACCCACCGCAACGGATTCCGCCTCAACCCCGAAGGCCACGCTGGCTACGGCCGGCGCTGCTCCGACCAACGTGCCGGCGGGTGACGCATGATACCCCGTCAGACCGCGCGGGCTCAGGACCCGACACCGCCCGCCAACCCCCAGCGTGTGGCGGACCAACTCCAAGGGGAAAACGCCGCAGTCAGGGAACTCCTGCTGGCATTGTCGGTGGGATTCACCCTCCCTGGACCGCTGCCGCAGGAACTTGAGCGCAGGGTTGCCGACGGTGAGGTGGAGAGCCTCGGAGCGTTGGTGGCGCGGGCTGAATCGTCAGGGCTTCTTAGCGCGGACGGCACAGTGGTAGGGACCGCCCAACATGCCCTTCTGACGTCTACACCCACTCCACGGGTCCATGCACTGCAGCGCGAACTCGTGGGCCGCTTCGCTGCGGACGGCCGTCCCCTCGGCGAATTTGCCCGCGAGCTGGCGCGGAGCGGGCTGGCGGACCGCCGCGTCGCAGCCGAACTGGAAAAGGCCGGGGACAGGGCGCTGGAGCACAACCCGGGCCTAGCCTCCCAGCTGTATGAAGAGGCCTTGCTCGCGGGAGCCGATGAGCTGGGCACTGCGGCCCGCCGCGCCCAGGCAGCTTCGGCCACTGGGGACCTGGATGCTGCGGGGCGGATCATCGATGGGCTACTCATGAGCCCGGATCCTCCTGACCTCCGCCTCGGAGTGGATGTGGCAGCCGCTGTCTGGGCGCAGCGGGGGATGCTGGCACGCGGCGCTGACGTGTACACCTGGTTGGGCCCGGCGAGGATAGGGCCGTCCGCCCCGGCTGCCGCGGTTGCGATGATTGGCTGTGGGAACCGTTCGGGTGCAGAGGCAATGTTCCCGGCTGGCTCTGCAGCGGAATCGCCTACACTCCTGGCCGTGGCCCAAGCGCAGACAGCCCATGGCATTGTGGAATCGTTGTCCGCAGGTCCGCATCAAGGGCTCCCCACCCTCATCCATGCGTCGGACATGTTGAACGCGTCGGGAGCAGCGTTGCCCGTTCCGGAGACACCCGGTGCCTTGGCCGCGCTTGTGGCCCTGCACAGCGGTGAGCCGCACCTCGCGGAAACCATTGCACGGGCCGCCGCCGCGGCGGGTCAGGGAGGCGACGCCGCCAAGCCCCGGCTTTTCCTGCTTCAGGCGTGGTCGGCCATGCAACAGGACAACCCCGACGAAGCCAGGCTGGCCATCAATGAGGCCTCCAAGGCCAACCATTGGCCGCTGGTACCCCGTGACGAGTTCCTCTGCGCGGCCTTGGAAGTGGGCCTGGCCCGCAGGAGCGGCGAAGTCCATGACCTGGTACTGGCTTGGGAACGCGCCCGCGAAGCCATGCTGCACACCACTGTTGACCTGTACAGCCTGCTGCCGTGGGGGGAACTGATGATCACTGCGGCCCGGCTGAGGGAGACCAGACGCGTCTCCCATTACCTTGACGAAGCGTGGAAGCTCTTGCGGGACTTGGGGGAGCCGCCGCTATGGGCCCTGCCCCTGCATTGGGCTGCCGTCCAGGCAGCACTGTTGAGTGAGAGCCCCAGCGACCTGGCCCCCCACGCCTCGGCGCTGGCCCGCGCAGCCGACCACAGCCACCTTGCCTTGCGGCTGGCCGCTGCGGGCAAAGCGTGGGTATCGGTTCTTGCTGGAAGGTTCCAGGCCGCGGACGTGGAGGCCGCGGCCCGGGGACTGAACGCCGTCGGAATGCCTTGGGAAGGGGCCAGACTGGCCGGCCACGCCGCAGCGCGGGCAGATGAGCGCAAGGACATGGTGCGCCTGCTGTCCTGTGCCCGGGACCTCCATCCGCAGGGGAACTCTGCCGGGCCGAGCCCCAGCGGGCAACAGGAGGTCCGCAGCGGACCTTACGCGGACCAGGTGAATGGCGCCGGCCAGCCGGATGCGTCCATGCTGAGCGAACGCGAAAAGGAAGTTGCAAGGCTGGTGCTGGAAGGAAAAACCTACCGGGAAATCGGGGAAGCAATTTACATTTCCCCGCGTACTGCCGAGCACCATATTGCGCGTATGCGCCGGCGCCTGGGCGCCGAAAACCGCTCCGATCTCCTTGTCAGGCTGCGGCTTGCCCTGGGACCCGATGACACCCAGCATGAGTGATCCCCTAATACCCCTAACGGTGGGGCAGCCAGAGCCCCGGCAGGGGCCTCCCCGGTAGGGGGAAACGACCCGATGCCAGGTCCGGGTGCGGGACCTTAGGTTTGATTCAAGCCAGGCAGTGTGGCCAGGCTACCCACAACTCAGCGCAGACTTGAGGACCATCAAATGCCTACACTCGCAAACGACCTCGTCCAGTTCCTCATGAGCCTTTTCGGAAACCAAGAGGCGGCGCGGGAGTTCCTGGACGATCCCGAGCGCGCCCTGGACCACGCCGGGCTGGGCGGCGTCTGCTCCGCGGATGTTGACGCGGCAATGCCTGTCATTCTGGACTTCGCCCCCATTACCGTCAACGCGTCCTCCTTCGACCGCGCCTACAACACCGGCGGCAACGCCGCTGCAACCGGCGGTGGGGGCGCCGTCGCGGTCACGCCTCCTCCGTCCGGCGGCCACGGGGACAGTGGGGAACACTGGGACCATTTACACGCTGTCCAGCAGCTCCACAACGTGGTGAACAACTACTCCTACACCACGTCGATCGATGACCGGGACACCATCACCGACCAGTCCGTCAACCAAAACATTTGGGCCCACGGCGATATCACCCAGTATTTCGACAACCACGCCGTTATCGCGTCCGGTGACCGGGCAGTGGCTGCCGGCGATGATGTGCACATGAAGGACGCCAACAACATCAGGGACTCCTACAACACCGACAACTCCAACGACAGCTCCACGGACAACTCCGTCAACGCAGGGCGGGACGCCAGCGTCGGCAACACCCACACGGACATTAGTGATGCCTTCAACACCGACGTGGACATCGACGTTGCCGATTCGTACAACGACAATTCCGACCACTCGGACCATTCGGACAACTCGGATAGCTCCGACAACCGCGTTGACAACTCGGACAACTCGGATCATTCCGACCACTCGGTTGACGTGCGGGATGTGGGCAACACGGAGAACAACCTAAACAACGTCGGCAACACCAGCACCGACAACTCGCTGGCCATTGCGGACTCGTTCCAGGACAACTCTGACCATTCGCTTGCAGTGACGGATTCGTTCCAGGACAACTCTGACCACTCGCTCGCGGTGGCGGATTCGTTCCAGGATAATTCTGACCACTCGCTCGCGGTTGTTGACTCGTTCCAGGACAACTCCGGGATCGAACATAACCCGGCCCTGGCCGGGGGCGACGCGGCAGTCTCCTAACCAGGTCCTGGCTGTGGTTCAATCGCAACGACCGGAGGATCCAGCAATGACGGTAGACCCCTCAGGAACCGCGAAGCAGACGGCGCCCGCTACGGCGGCGCAACTGGTCAAACTTGTTGAACAGGGCATCGAAATCGTCAGCGAGGGCGAGCGCGCCGATCTGCGCAAACGGCTCGACCAGACCCTTCGCAGGCTGAGCGATCCCAGCATCCGTGTGATCGTGGTGGGCGAATTCAAGCAGGGGAAAAGCAAGCTGATCAACGCTCTTGTCAACGCGCCGGTCTGCCCTGTCGATGACGACATCGCCACGTCGGTGCCTACGGTTGTCCGGCACGGTGATCCGGCGTCGGCATCTGTCCTCCTGCCGCGTGGGGATGCGGACCACAGTGATGAAGAAGCCCTGGAGCGCCTACCCATCAATATTGCCGACCTGGCAGCGTACGTCTCCGAACGCGGGAATCCCGGCAATGCCAAGAAACTGGTTGCCGCCGAGGTATTCCTGCCTCGCAGGGTGCTGGCCGGCGGCCTGACAGTCGTAGATTCGCCCGGGGTCGGTGGCCTGGGATCGACCCACACTCTGACCACCCTGACGGCGTTGCCGACTGCAGATGCCATGTTGCTCGTCTCGGATGCGTCTCAGGAATACACCGAGCCCGAAGTCCGGTTCCTCCGGCAAGCCATGCGGATCACGCCAAGCGTCGTGGGAGTTTTGTCCAAAACGGATTTGTATCCGGAGTGGCGCCGGGTTGCCGAGCTTGACCGCGGACACCTCTCCCAGGTGTCTCCGGAGATCCCGCTGTTTCCGGTGTCCTCGGATCTCCGGCTCGAAGCCGCGCGGCAGCAGGACGGGGAACTGAACAACGAATCAGGCTTCCCCGGCCTGATCGGCCACCTCCGGACAGAAATTGTGGGCAAGGCCGAAGGGATTCAGCGGCGCTCAGTGAGCCAGGATCTGCTTTCTGTCGCGGATAACCTTCGGCTTTCCCTCCAGTCAGAACTGGCCGCGCTGGAGGACCCGCAAGGGACACCCGCAATGATCGCCAGCCTGGAGGCGGCAAAACTGGAAGCGGATGACCTCCGCAAGAGGTCCGCCCGGTGGCAGATCACGCTCAATGATGGCATCGGCGACCTGATTGCCGATATGGAGTACGACCTGCGTGACCGGTTGCGGCGGATCCAGCGCGAGGCTGAGGCGGCCATTGACCAGGGCGATCCGGGGCCAACGTGGACCGCGTTCACAAAATGGCTCGAAGAGTGCGCCGCTTCCGCCATTTCAGACACCTTTGTCTGGACAAGTGAACGGGCGCAGTGGCTGTCGGGCCAGGTTGCCGAGCACTTCTCCGAAGACGAGGTGGCGCTTCCAGTGCTGCGCATCTCCGACACCGGGGACGCGCTGGATCCCGTGGATGACATGCCCGGGCTGGACGACGGGCGCATCAACTCGATGCAGAAAGTCCTCGTCGGCATGCGGGGCTCCTACGGCGGTGTCCTGATGTTCGGCCTCCTGACGGGGCTCTTCGGGATGGCCCTGATCAATCCGTTGTCCGTCGGCGCCGGTCTACTCCTGGGACGCAAGGCA
Organism: Pseudarthrobacter sp. 01T43; assembly: GCF_056398665.1. Lineage (NCBI taxonomy): Bacteria > Bacillati > Actinomycetota > Actinomycetes > Micrococcales > Micrococcaceae > Pseudarthrobacter > Pseudarthrobacter sp. 01T43. The sequence goes on from NZ_JBFTPV010000020.1 coordinate 28,265, forward strand.
TACCGGGAGGACAAGGAAGCCAGGCTCAAGCGCCGTCAGGCAGAAGCCAAAGCACTGGTCCGGCGCCAGCTGGACGATGTCGTGTTCCAGGTCGGAAAACAGCTCAAAGACAGGCTCCGGCTGGTCCAGCGCGTCACCCGTGACCACTTCACCGAAATTGCCCAGGAGCATCACCGCACGCTTTCCGACTCCGTGGCAGCCGCGCAGAAAGCGGCCACCACGTACACGCTCGAAAAGGACGTACGCATCCGGGACATCAAAGCAGGGCTCAAGCGTGTGGACGCACTGCAGCAAGCAGCCACGGGGCTGGTGGAGCCGGAGCCGGTAAGCAGCGGACGCGGGCCAGCAACCACGCCCGGAGGGGCGCCGGCGGTGGTGGCGGCCGGATGAAGGCGCCAACCGTCTCTGGGGTGGCGGAACTGATTAAGGAGGCACTCGCCGTCTACAGTGATGATCCCGCTGCCGTCGCGGCTTTGGAAGGGTACGCCGCCAGACTGGCCGAACCATTGCGGATCGCCGTGGCCGGAATGGTGAAGGCGGGGAAATCGACCCTGCTCAATGCCATCATCGGGGAGGAGATCGCCCCTACCGACACCGGCGAGTGCACCCGCATTGTGACGTGGTACCGGTTCGCCCACTCGCCCCGCATCACGCTGTACCCAGTCACGGGAGACCCGCGCCTGCTTCCCCTCAAGCGGGTCAAGGGACGGCTCGTTTTTGATTTGGGCGCGGACCGGTCAGAAGACGTGGACCGCCTCGTCGTGGAATGGCCGTCGGAGACTCTTCGGAACGTCACGCTCATTGATACTCCCGGAATCGCCTCGCTGTCCGAGGACGTTTCCGCCCGGTCCATCAGTTTCCTCACGCCGGCCGACTCTCCCTCAGAAGCCGACGCCATTGTCTACCTGATGCGGCATATGCATGCCGCCGATCTCAGGTTTTTGGAGTCCTTTAAGGACACCGAGGCGGGCCGCTCCGGCACCGTAAACGCCGTGGCTGTCCTGTCCCGTGCCGACGAGATCGGAGCAGGACGGATCGATTCAATGATCTCCGCGGGAGACATTGCAGACCGGTACCGCCGGGACCCCGGCCTGCGCAAGCTGGCATTGGGGGTGGTCCCGGTGGCCGGCCTCTTAGCCCAGAGTGCCCGGAGCATGCGCCAGTCAGACTACGAGTCGCTGGCCCTGCTCGCCGCAATGGACCGCGCGGACCGGGAACGGCTGATGCTTTCCGCGGACAGGTTCCTGCGCTCCACCGATCCGGAAGGGCTCACCGCAGAGGCGCGGGAGCAGCTGTTGGAGCGTTTTGGGCTGTTCGGGATCCGGCTGGGCGTCGTCCTGTTCCGGGCCGGCTTCACGGATCCCACCCCGCTGGCGCACGAGCTTGCCCGGCGGAGCGGACTGGACCCGCTGCTTTCCATGCTGGCAGGTCAGTTCCACGCCCGCGCCGACGCCCTGAAGGCACGGACAGCCCTGGTGGGTGTGGACACACTGCTCCGAAACTCTCCGCGGGAAGGAACAGGACATCTTGCCGCGGCGCTGGAGCGCCTGCAGATCAACGCCCACGAGTTTCGCGAGCTACGCCTCCTCGCCACGCTGCGCACCACCGGCGTCACGCTCGGGCACGAACTGGCGGCTGAAGCAGAACGGCTCATTGGGGGTGCGGGTGTGGCAGCCCACGTTCGCGTCGGCCTGCAACTGGAAGCCTCACCTGAGGACATCACCGCAGCGGCCCACCAGATCCTGCACCGCTGGCGGCTGGTGGCCGAGAATCCCCTGACGGACCGGTCAGCACTCGACGTCTGCCGCGTTGTGGTGCGCAGCTGCGAAGGTGTTCTGGCCGGGCCTGCCGGGCCGCACCGGCACCGGCAGCCCGCCTGACCGGAGGCTAGGGGCGGTTACGTCCCGACGTGAACCACCTGCCGGCGGACGGCATGAACAGCGCCACCAGGCCCATGCAGCCCAGAAGCAACTGGGCGCCCCACAGGAGCACAACGTAAGTGCCGGCGTCGCCCTCGGGAACGAGGAAGGCTGCGGCAACCGCCATCACCGCCACCTGACCGGCCAGCAGGGGGATCATCATCCAGCGGGCCCAACTCCGGCGTCCGGAGACGGCCGCAAGGAACGCCGCCTGGAGGAGGATCAGCAGTAGCAGGGCGCTGAGGCTGCCCCAGAAAACAATGGCTGTGGACGTGGTCACGGCGTCGGCGTTCCCGCCAGGGGCCATCTTGTCCACCACAGTGCGGAGCCGCTCCAGGTGGGAGGTGCGGGTAAGGAAGGAGCCGACGACGACCGCTGATCCGGCAACCAGGCTGAGCAGCCAGAGGCCCCGCGCCACGCTGATGCTGCGCGGCGCGGGCGGAATGACAATGATCGGCGCCGGTGCGGCGTAGGACAGGCCGGGCCGCGGTGGGGGAGGGGGCGTGGCAGCCCCGGCGGGGGCAACCGGCAGTTGGTCGTCTCCGTCGGGGTGTTGGGGCATGGGTCCTACTTCACGTCACCGGTGTCATGGGTGTCTGCGTCTCCCGAACCGTCGGGTCCGGTGCCGGCAGGGCCGGCGTCGCCCTTTGACTCCAGTTCGTCCTTGAGCTTTTTGAGGCGCGCCGCTTCGGCCTGTTTCCGCCGGCGCAGCTCCAGGTTCCGGAGGAAATCGGGATCGTCATCCGGAGCGGTAGGCCCGCTGTACTGCCGGCGTACCGGAGCCGTGGTCCCGGGACGGCCGATCAGGAGCCAGAGGATGGCGCCGATCACCGGCAGGACAATCATCACGATGATCCACGCGGGCTTCGAGATGCCGCGGGTCGAACGGGCGTCAGTGCGGATCACGTCCACCAGTCCATACACAAAGATGACGAGTACTGCGACGGCCAGAACCACACGGAAGAGCATGCCATTAAGTCTATCGTCCGCAGGCGGCTGGCGTTCAGGCGGGGCGGCTAAACTTGGATGGTGGCTTTCCTGAAATACTCCCTGATCCGGCTGGCGCTGTTTGCGCCGCTCTTTGTGTTGTTCATGTTCCTGCAGTTGGGGGCAGTGCTGTCAGTGATCTGTGCGGGGCTGATTGCCTTTGCTGTCAGCTACCTGTTCTTCCAGAAGCAGCGCGACGACGCGACCGCCTCCCTGCACCAACGGTTCTCCGGGAAAGCCAAGCCGTTGCGCAGCGCCGGCGAGGTTGCTGACGCAGACGCTGAGGACAGCCTCCTCGACGCCAACCCGGATGTCACCATCCGCTCCAGCACACCCAAGACTCCCGACGCCTGAGCCCGGATCGCCGCGGTCGGTCGCGCCGCGCGGTCCTCCGCGCGGCAGGTGGACGGCTCAGAAGCCGTGGCTGAGGACCAGTCCCAGTGAGAACAGCAGGCTGTAGCCAAGGTTGATCAGGCCGGTCTGCTTGAGCACCGGAATCAGGCTCTTGCGCTTGCGGCCGTTGATCATCAGCCAGGCCGGCATCAGGCAGGCCGGGATGAGGAGCAGCACGATCAGGATCCACGGCCGTCCTGGTGCCAGGATCACCACCAGCAGGATGGCCACGGCAAGCATCAGCACATAGCTTTCGCGGGCGTGCTTGTCACCCAGACGCACTGCGAGGGTTTTCTTGCCGGCCTGGATGTCCGTGGGGATGTCGCGGACGTTGTTGGCCATCAGCAGGGCGCACGCGATCAGCCCCGTGCCGATCGCGCCGATGACGGCCGAAAGGCTGATCTGCCCGGCCTGCGTGTAGGTGGTGCCGAGGGTTGCCACCAGGCCGAAGAAGACAAACACAAAAACGTCGCCCAGGCCCATGTAGCCGTAGGGGTTCTTGCCGCCGGTGTAGCCCCACGCGGCCATCACGCAGCCGATCCCCACCAGGATCAGCCACCAGCTCTGGGTGATCACCACCAGGGCGAGGCCGAACACCATGGCCAGGGCGAAGGTACCGAACGCCGCGTACTTGACGTGTTCCGGCCGGGCAACGCCGGAACCCACCAGCCGCAGCGGGCCCACACGGTCCTCGTCGGTGCCGCGGACGCCGTCGGAATAGTCGTTCGCGTAGTTCACGCCGATCTGCAGGAGCAGTGCCACCAGGGCGGCCAGGATGGCGTTGACGGGACGGAACGAATTCAGCTCGTACGCCGCGGCGGTGCCGATCAGCACGGGGGCGATGGCGGCCGGCAAAGTGCGGAGGCGGGCGCCCTGGATCCATTGTGCGGCTGTGGCCACGGTGAGTACCTCGCTGGGTTGGGGGGAAAACGGTGAAACGGCGCGCACCGGCCGCGGGGGCAGCCGGTGCAGCTCTACTCTACTTTCCCTGGTGCAGGGCGTTGAGTTTCTCGATCATGGCCAGGCGGTCCGGCTTGCCGTTGGGGAGCATCAGCAGCTCCGGCGCGGCCAGCACGGTTTTCGGTGCCAGCAGGCCCAGCCGCTGGTGCCAGTCCTGTTCAAGCACGACGGCGTGATCCCCGGTGGGGGAGGCGCCGTCACCGCCCGCGCCGGACCCGCCCGCGCTGGACAAGGCGCCGGGCGGAGCGCTGCCGCCGGCCAGCGCCACAAAGGCGGCCACGGCCTGGCCCCATTCCGCGGACGGAACGCCGGCCACAAAAGCCGCCGCGACGCCGTCGGACTTTTCCAGCTCTTCCTGCACGTGCGCGGCAGAGACCTTGACGCCGCCAGTGATGATGACGTCGTCAGCGCGGCCCAGCACGGTGAGCCGGCCGTTCCCGTCGAGCGTGCCAAGGTCGTTGGTGCGGTACCAGCGGACGCCGTCTTCCTCGTAGAACGTGTCCGTGCTCTCGGGCGCGTCGAGATAGCCGGCGGCGATGGTGTCGCCGCCCAGCAGGATGCGCCCGTCCTGCGCTAACCGGACCTCCACACCGGTGAGCGGCACGCCGTCGTACACGCAGCCGCCGCAAGTTTCCGCGGAGCCGTAGGTTGTGGTGACCCGGACGCCGGCCTCACGGGCCGCCTCGAGCAGGGCGGCCGACGCCGGTGCACCGCCCAGCAGGATGCCGTCGAAGCGGCGCAGGACGGCGAGGGTATCGGGCGAGGGCGATTCAAGAAGGCGCTGCAGCTGGGTGGGCACCAGCGACGTGAAGCGGAGGCGGTCGGTCAGTTCCAGGGCCCCGGCCGTGAATGCTGCGGGCGTGAAACCGCCGGACATGTCCATGACCCACGGCCGAGTGCCGGCGAACAGCGAGCGCACCAGGACCTGCACCCCGGCCACGAACTGCACCGGCAGCGCCAGGAGCCACTGGCCCTCGCCCTGGAGGGCCAGCGCGGTGGCCATGGAGGAGGCCGCCAGCGCTTCAACGGTCAGGACCGTGGCCTTGGGCGCCCCGGTCGAGCCCGACGTCCTGACCACCGCCACGGCGTCATCGCAGCCGGGGGTTTCCGTGTGCCCCACCACGAGCTCGCCGTCCGGGTTCACGGAAAGTTCGACGGCGGGTCCCTCACCGCGGAGGGCGGCGGCCAGTGCCGTGAGCGCCGGTTCGATGTCCAGGGGCCCGATGTTCTGGCGTCCAATGTTCATGTGCCGTCCTGCCTTAGAAGTAGTGCGGGAAGCGGGACCAGTCCGGGTCGCGTTTCTCCAGGAAGGCTTCCTTCCCCTCCACGGCTTCGTCCGTCATGTAGGCGAGGCGGGTGGCTTCGCCGGCGAAGACCTGCTGGCCGGCCAGGCCGTCGTCGGCGAGGTTGAACGCGAACTTGAGCATGCGGATGGCCTGGGGGGACTGGCGGGCGATGTCCGCGGCGTATTCCAGGGCCACTTCCTCCAGGCGTTCGTGGTCCACGGCCTCGTTCACGGCGCCCATGCGGACCATGTCCTCGGCGGAGTACTCACGGGCGAGGAAGAAGATTTCCCGGGCCGACTTCTGGCCGATCTGGCGGGCCAGCAGCGCGGAGCCGTAGCCGGCGTCGAAACTTCCCACCGTGGCGTCCGTCTGCTTGAACTTGCCGTGCTGGCGGGAGGCGATGGTGAGGTCGGAGACCACGTGCAGGGAATGCCCGCCGCCGGCTGCCCAGCCGTTCACGACGGCGATGACCACCTTGGGCATGGTGCGCATGAGCCGCTGGACTTCCAGGATGTGGAGGCGGCCCGCGCGGGCGGGGTCGATGGTTTCCTGGGTCTCGCCGTCGGCATAGCGGTACCCGTCACGGCCGCGGATCCGCTGGTCACCGCCGGAGCAGAAGGAGTGGCCGCCGTCCTTGGGGGAGGGGCCGTTGCCGGTGAGCAGGACCGTGGCGACATCCGGCGTCATCCGGGCGTGATCCATGGCGCGGTACAACTCGTCCACGGTGCCGGGGCGGAAGGCGTTGCGGACTTCGGGCCGGTTGAACGCGATCCGGACGGTGGGCAGGTCCCTTGTTACGGTGCCGTCTGCGGCGCGTTCCACCTGCCGGTGGTAGGTCATGTCCTGGAAGTCGTCGAAGCCGGACACGGTGCGCCAGCGGGTGGGGTTAAAGACGTCGGACACCTTGGCGGGAATTTGGTTGCTCACCGGACAAGTCTAGTAATCGGGTCAGCTGATGCAGAACTCGTTGCCTTCGGGATCGGCCATGGTGTGCCATCCGTGCGGGCCTTCGTTGGCGGACCAGAGGAAAGTGGCCCCGCGGGCCTCCAGTTGCTTCCGGACTTCTTCCTTGTCCCGGCCGTCCAGGCGGACGTCCCAATGGACGCGGTTCTTGACGGTTTTTCCTTCCGGGACGGCCTGGAACAGGACCCGGTGGGCAGGTGCCTTTGCGTCGAGTTCCTCCGGCGGCCGGATGGCCTGCCCTGTCCGCCATACCAGTTTGCCGCGGTGGGTGAGGGTCTCCTCTTCCGTGGCGTAGCCCTGGCTGATCATGGAGCGGATGAAGGCCTCATCCTGCGGTTCCACGGCCCAGTCCAGGGTTTCCGCCCACCAGTCAGCGAGCTCGTGCGGGTTCTTGCTGTCCACCACCATCTGGATCTTCAGTCCCATCCCCCCAACCTACGCGGGACGGCGGCACGGCGGCTAGGGGAGGGTGCCCCCTCCCCGCAGCAACGCGTTGGTTGGGTTGGCCGGTGGTCAGGGCTGTGCCTGCTGAAGCTGCTCGAAGAGTTCGGGCGGGATGGCGTAGATGAAAATGACCGCGAGCAGGTTCTTCGCCGCGTGCACAAAGTAGGAGAACATCAGGTTTTTTCCGGTCCACACATACACAAAAACCAGGGTGGCGCCCATGGCCAGGTAGGGCAGCAAGGCAGGCAGCGTGATCGCTTCCTGGCCCACGATGTGAAGGGCAGCGAACAGCACCGCGGACAGGGCGCAGCACAGCCAGATATTGAGCCGGCGGCTGAGTTTGCCGATCAGGAGGTGCCGGAAGATGTACTCCTCCACAAACGGGCCCACGATCACCACCACGGGCACCATCAGCCAGGCCGGAACCTGCTGCATCAGGTCCTGCAGCTCGGCCTGGTTGGCGGAGGTCTGCACCCCGCCGGCCGCCGAGACCACCAGTGCGGTGAGAATCATCATGGCTATCACCGCGGCGGGGACCATCATGAGGGTGAACCAGGGCCGGGTGGCCAGCACGCGCAGGTCCCGGCTGGTTACCCTGCGGGCGGAAATCACCGCCAGGATTCCGACGGACCCGTAGAAGAGCAGGTTCACTCCGTAGGACGCCGCTGCGGGGCTGGGTGCCAGTTGCCGCAGGAGCGGGGCGAGCAGTTCACCCGCGACGGCGAACAGTCCGGCCACGGCCACGTACAGGCCCACGGTGGTGAAGTCGAGGGCGGAAAACCGGTAGAGCTCCGGCTGCGGAGCCGGTGGTCGCCGGTGGATTGTAGCCATGGGTTCAGCCTATCCCGCCACTTCCCCCGAGTTGCTCTATCACCTTTGGTCGCCATTCACGGGGCAAAGGGACCATAAGTGATAGAGCAACGAGGGTGCGTCAGGTTTGGCCCGTGATGGTGAGGACGATCAGCACGCAGTTCAGGACAACAATCAGCGCTGCGCTGGTCCAGCCCGCGATCTTCAACGGCATTGAATCCGTGTGGATGCCCATGACGTCGCGCTTCCCGGTGAGCCGGATCAGCGGGATCAGCGCGAAGGGGATGCCGAAGCTGAGCAGGACCTGGCTCAGGACCAGGGCCAGAGTCGGCTCGATCCCGGCCCCGAGGACCACCAGTGCCGGGATCAGGGTGATCACACGGCGGGTTAGCAGCGGCACCCGGACCCTGAGGAGCCCGCCCATGATGGTGGCCCCCGCGTAGCAGCCGACCGATGTTGAGGCCAGTCCCGAAGCCAGCAGCCCGATCGCGAACGCCACACCAATGACCGGGCCCAAAGCCGAGGTGACGGCAGCGTGAGCACCGGCAATGGTATCCGTCCCTTCGATGCCGCGAAGGCTGGACGCGGCCAGCAGGAGCATGGCGATATTGACTATCCCGGCGAGCATCAGGGCCCCGGCAACGTCGAATCGCGTAGCCCGTATAAGCCGTGTCCGGACGGCAGGATCCTCCGAGAAGCCATGCCTGTCCCGGGCCAGCGCCGAATGCAGATAGATGGCGTGCGGCATCACTGTTGCCCCGAGCATGCTGGCCGCGAGGAGGACCGTATCCGTTCCCTCAAAGCGGGGAATCAGGCCATTCAAAGCACTTCCCGCGTCCGGTGGATTCACGAAAAGCCCCGACACGAAACCTACCGCGATCACGCCCAGAAGGATCAGTATCGCGTACTCGAAAGACTTTTGACCGCGGGAGGACTGCAGTGCCAGCAGCAGCATCGACGCAAGACCGATGATGAGGCCACCGGCCAACAAGGGCAGCCCGAAGAGCAGGTTCAGCGCCACCGCACCGCCAATAACTTCGGCCATGTCCGTCGCCCCGGCCACCACTTCAGCCTGGGCCCAATACAACCGCCGGCGGCCCTTGGCCAGGCGCCTGCCCATAATCTCGGGAAGACTCATGCCCGTAGCCAGGCCTAGCTTCGCTGACTGATACTGCACCAGAACAGCCATCGCGTTCGCCGCCACCAGAACCCAGACCAGCAAGTACCCGTAACTGGCACCCGCCGTCAGGTTGGCGGCAACGTTTCCGGGATCCACGTAGGCAATGGCAGCAACAAAGGCAGGCCCCATCAGCAGCAGACGCGACCATCGCCGCCCCGCCGCGGAGCGTGCCTGCAATGTGGGAATAGCCATCCTGGTCCTCGTCATCGGTGGCAATTTGATACCACCAAGATAGCCCAATTTAGGCATGCCGAAAACATTTATTTCGGAGTCCCGTACCGCATGTCATATTGACCTGGTACGCCCGTCCAAGGCAGGCTGGATCGATGAAGTCCTAAGCACCAGCCCGGCCAGCCCGGACTGCCCCCTCCCGAATCCAGCGCCGCCGTCGAGCCTCGTCTGAACCTCCAGCAGCTCCGGCGGTCATACTGCGGAAAATCACAAGGACTTCTCGTGACTGAACACCTCAACCTTTCCGGCGTCTCCCATGGCTACGGCGACCGGCTCCTGCTTGACGGCGTCAGCCTGGTCATCACTGCCGGTGAGCACGTGGCAATCGTCGGTGAGAACGGGGCCGGAAAGTCCACGCTGCTCCGAATCCTGGCCGGGCTCGAGACTCCCAACGAAGGCACCGCAGGCAGCCATGGCCGGGTGGGCTACCTCGCCCAGACCCACGGCCTGCCGGAATCCTTCACCGTGGGTGGCGCCATCGATGCGTCCCTGGCGTCACTGCGGGCCCTCGAGGCCGAGCTGGACCGGCTGGAGGCAGGCCTGGCCGACGCGGAGGACGAGGAGCTGGAGACCTACGGCCGGCTGCAGACCGAGTACCAGCTCCGTGAAGGCTACGCCGCGGAATCGAGGGTGGAGGCCGCGCTGGACCGGCTGGGCCTGGGCGGCCTGGACCGAAACCGGCTCCTGGGCTCGCTCTCCGGCGGTGAACAGGAACGCGTGGCGCTGGCCTGTGTCCTGGCCGATCCTGCGGACATCCTGCTCCTGGACGAGCCCACCAACCATCTGGACGCCCGGGGCACAGCATGGCTGGAGGACCGCCTGGCTGCGCACCGCGGCACCGTGGTGGTGGTGTCCCACGACCGTGTGCTGCTCCGCAAAGTGGCCAGCACCGTCATCGAGGTGGATGCCGAGCGCCGCGCCGTGACGCGCTACGGCAACGGCTATGACGGGTACCTCCGCGAGAAGGCCGCCGAACGCGAGCGCTGGGTCCAGCAATACCACCAGTGGATAGACGCGATGGAGGCCGAACAGCGGCAGGCGGACACCGTGGCAGGGAAAATGGGCTACGCCCGCAAGCGCGACGGCGACAAGATGGGCTTCGACTTCAAAGCCGGCACCTGGCAGAAGGCGGCCACCAGCAAGGTCCGCAACGCCCAGGAACGACTCCGCCGGCTTGAGGCCAGCCCGGTGGACCGCCCGCCGGTTCCCTTGCGCCTGAACGTGGACCTGGCCGTGGACCAGGAAGCTGCGCCGACGCCGGCTGGCCTGGTTGAGCCCTCAGCGGTGCTCTCAGTCCGCGGCGTGAGCGTTCCCGGCCGCCTGCGCCCTACGGACTTCGAAGCCTGGACCGGTGACAAGATCCTCATCACCGGTCCCAACGGCGCCGGCAAGTCCACGCTGCTCTCCGTGCTGGCAGGCACGCTGGTGCCAGCCGGGGGGAGTGTGACCCGGCCGGCACACATCGGCTACCTGCAGCAGGAGCTCGAACTGCCTGAGCGGCCCTCGCTGCGACTGCTGCCGGCCTTCGTGGCAGGCCTGGGCGGCAACATCGATGAACATGCCGAGGCCCTCCTGCGCCTTGGCCTGTTCCGCACCAGCGAGTTTCACGTCCCGGTGGGCAGCCTGTCCGCGGGCCAGCAGCGCCGGCTCGCCCTCGCCCGACTGCTGCTGGGCGGCTTCAGCACCCTGATCGTGGACGAACCCACTAACCACCTGGCGCCCGTGCTGGTGGAGCAGCTCGAGGAAGCGCTGGCAGACTTTGTCGGCACCCTGGTGATGGTCAGCCACGACCGTGCCCTCCGGGACTGGTTTGCCCGGAACGCCAAGAAGAGCGAACAATCGCGGACTGACGACGCCGGACGCTGGATCCGGTACTCGATGGACCGAGGTGTGCTGGCCCGGGTGTGAGGGCGGGCAGTCCGAACGCCTTCGCACCTTCTATGCCCGGCCGGGAAGATATCGGAATATCATTTCGTTCAACAGGCCAATTTGCCATTTTAATTCGCGTTAACTGCCGCTGAGTGTTGTCCGCGTCACGAACGCATAACGGCGCCTTGTAAGATTGAAGGGCCGCGCGGGCCCTCAATGCCTGGGACTTTGTGCTGGCCACCCCCCGACTCCACAAGGAATTGTTGTGCCTCAAAGTACCCCCACAGAACTTAAGAGCCAGGCGGCGCCTTCCGCCGCCGTCGACTCTTCCCTCAGCGCCGAGGGCTACAAAAAGACCCTGGGCCGCCGCCACGTAACCATGATCGCGATGGGCGGCGCGATCGGCGTCGGGCTCTTCATGGGAGCCGGCGGACGCCTGGCCTCCACGGGCCCGGCGCTGATTTTCTCCTACGCCATTGCCGGCGTAATCGCCTACCTGCTGATGCGGGCACTCGGCGAGCTGATCATGTACCGCCAGACTTCCGGCTCATTCGTCAGCTACGCCGGCGAGATGTTCGGCAAGAAGGGTGCCTTCCTGTCCGGCTGGATGTACTTCATCAACTGGGCCATGACTGGTATCGCCGAGCTCATCGCGATCGGCCTGTACTTCCAGTTCTTCTTCCCGAATGTTCCCGTTGAGCTGTCCGCCATCGCCGCGCTGGTGCTGCTGGTGGCCGTGAACCTGCTCAGCGTCAAGGCGTTCGGCGAGTTTGAATTCTGGGCGTCCTGCCTCAAGGTGGCGGCCATCGTCACCTTCCTTGCCGTGGGCACCTTCATGGTGATCACCAACGCCAAGGTGGGTGCGGGCCACGCTTCGGTCAACAACCTCTTCCACGAAGACGGCGGCATGTTCCCCAAGGGCGCCCTGGTGATGATCCTGGTCCTCAACGCCGTCATCTTCGCCTACAACGCGATCGAACTGGTGGGCATCACCGCCGGTGAGATGGAAAACCCCGAACGCGAAGTCCCTAAGGCCATCCGCGCCGTTGTGGTCCGCATTGTGGTGTTCTACGTGGGTTCGGTATCCCTCCTGGCCATGCTCCTGCCGTCGGACCAGTACCACGCSGGYACSTCSCCGTTCGTSACGGTGTTCGGCCAGATGGGCCTGSCKTGGATGGGCGACGTSATGAACATGATCGTCATYACCGCSGCGCTGTCCTCSTGCAATACCGGCCTGTAYTCGATCGGCCGSATCTTCCGCACCATGGCCAATAACGGTCATGCGCCGCAGTGGCTCACCAAGATGTCCAGCCGGCACATTCCCTATGCGGGCATCCTCGCCATCGCCACCGTGTACCTGGTGGGGATCCTGCTGAACATCTGGCTGGGCGGCTCGCACGCGTTCGATCTGGCCCTGAACTCGGCGTCCATTGGCGTGATCTTTACGTGGGGCTCCATCTTCGCCAGCCAGATTGCACTGCGCAATAAGAAGGGCAGGGTGTCCTCGCTGCCCATGCCAGGCTCGCCGTGGACCAGTTGGGTGGGACTCGTGGCGCTGCTGGCCATCACCGTACTGATCGGTTTTGACACTATGACCAGTGAGACCGGCGAGGTCTTCATGCTGGGCCTCTGGACCCTCGCCACCATCCCGTTCTTCGCGCTGGTGCTGTGGCTGGGCTGGCAGAAGGTCAAGCACAACGAGCCCAAGAGCGAGCTGTTCAGCTAGTTTCGGTTCCTGCAGCCGGACGCTAAGAAGTACGACGTCGGCGGGTCACCCTCAGGGGGTGGCCCGCCGACGTCCTTTAACTCCATTGCTCCTTAACGGCCGTTTTCGAGCCGCAAAAGGGCCGCTACGGAGCAACCGATGGCTCAGTGCCGGCTTTCAGGTGCCGGGCGAAGTGGTCCTCAATCCGCTGCCACGCCTCGGGGGAGGACGCCGGGTCCGGGCCGACTCCCATCACGCGCATCAGGGGCCGGAGCAGTGCCGGGCCCTCTTCGGTGTCGTTGAGGAACGCGTGGCCGGCGGTAGGAAATTCCTTGACGTCGTTTTCGATGCCGAGTGTGTCCAAGGCAGTCTCCAGCCTGCGGGCCGCGCCCTTAAGGGTCTTGTCCTTGCCGCCGAAGTTGGCCACGACCGGGCAGGCCCCGCCGAGGGTGCCCTCCAGGTCGCGGGGGAGGCGGCCGTAGTTGACCGAGGCCGCGTCAAAGCCGTCGCGGGCCACCAGCAGGGCAAAACCGCCGCCCATGCAGAACCCGATCACGCCGGTCTTACCTGTGGACAGCGGCGAGGCGGCGAGCCAGGCCCGGGCTGTGGCGAGGTCGGTAAATACCCGGCCGCTCCCCGTCACCATGCTCCGCATGGTGCTGACCAGGCAGCGCCGGGCGCCGCCGTCGCTGAACAGGTCCGCAGCGAGCGTCAGGTAACCGGCCCGGGCCAGCCTGTCCGCATGTGCGCGTATTTGGTCGTTCAGCCCGAATGCTTCGTGAATCATCAGGACTGCAGGAAACGGGCCGGGACCCGAAGGTGTGGCGAGGTATCCGCCCAACGCGGGCGAACCCCCGGCAGCGGCACTCTCGGCGCTCAGGTCGACATACGTCATGGGCCAAGGGTAGCCGCATCGCTTCATCGAGTGCTCCACACGGGCCCTTATGAGGCCCCAAAAGGGCTGTTGTGGAGCACTCGATGCCGAAAAAAGGGCAAAAGGATGGCGGTGGATCCCCCATGAGGATCCACCGCCGTCCGGTATGTGAAGGACTAGTCCTTCTTGAAGGTGTCCTTGACGTCTTCGCCGACCTTCTTTGCGCCGGCCTTGACCTGGTCTGCCTGGCCTTCGGCCTTCAGACGGTCGTTGTCGGTTGCGTTTCCGGCCGCTTCTTTGGCCTTGCCGCCGAGGTTTTCCGCTTCGTTACTGATCTTGTCTCCGAGGCCCATGGCTGGCCGCCTTTCGTTTCGCGTTGATCGAACAGTGCGTTTTCACAATAACACAAAGCATGCTTATCATTTCAAGCCCCTGGGAGAACTGCTGCCGATGTCATGGTCCCCCGCTAGGCTCGATGCATGGATCACACAACAAGACTGACCCAGCACATCCATGCCCGTCCGGACAAGGTTTGGGCCGTCATCTCGGACATTCCGGGCTCCGCCGCAACACTCTCCGGCATCAACGCCGTGCAGCTGCTCACTGACGGGCCCTACAGCGAGGGGACTCGCTGGAAGGAAACGCGGACCGTGATGGGCCGGGCTGAAACGATGGAAATGTGGGTGGCCAAGGCTGATCCGCCCCGCAGCACCACCGTGAAGGCACAGCAGGGCGGTGCCGACTACACCACCCGCTTCAGCCTGGCCGAGCGTGACGGCGGAACTGACCTTACGCTGACCTTTGGCGCGGATGTACTCAAGCCCACGGTTCTCAGCAAGGTCACCATGGCGTTGTTCGGCAAGCTCGGCATGAGCATCACCCGCAAGGCCCTGGCGAAGGATCTTGCAGAAATCGCGGCCAAAGCGGAATCGATTTAGTGGCTGCCAAACCGCCCAAGGTTGTCGGTCCCCGCTTCACCGAGGTCCGGTTGGAGGACCTGACCGACGACGCCGCCCCGAATTTCCGGCGCGGTGAAAAGTACGACGGCGTCCGGTACAGCCGAGTCGCTGCCGACGGTCTCGAACTGAGCGGCACTGACTTCGCCGAGTGCGATTTCCAGGGCGCCTCGTTCAACGACACCCAGCTTCGCGGCGCAGGCTTCCGCGATTGCATCCTGTCCGAGCTGTACGCGCCGGTGTTCAGGGCAGCCCGCTCCACATGGCGTGACGTGCACTTGAACAACCCCCGGCTCGGGTCGGCTGAACTCTACGAGAGCGGCATGCAGTCCGTGCGGATCGACGGCGGCAAGCTGGACTTCCTCAACCTGCGGGGAGCCAAGCTCACGGACGTCCTGATCACTGACTGCATCATCAACGAGCTGGATCTGGGTTCCGCCGCGGGAACTCGGGTGGCACTGAAGAACTGCACCGTCGGGACGCTGGACCTCACGGGGGCGCGGTTGAAGGACTTCGACATCCGCGGCAGCGATTTCCGGACCATCAGCGGCCTGGGCAGCCTGGCCGGACTGGTCATCGATGACTACCAGCTGAGCCTGCTGGCCCCGCTCCTTGCCGGCCACCTGGGTATCCGGGTGGTGTGACGGGCACCGCTCGTCAGAGATGTCGGGCGGGTCTTGCCGGGCCTAGGCTGATGCTGTGACTTTTCTCGAACCCATCACCTTGACCGGCCGGCACGTCATTCTGGAGCCGCTCAGTCATGAGCACCACGACGGGCTGGTGGAGGCGGCCCGTGACGGCGAGCTGTGGAAACTGTGGTACACGTCCGTTCCCAGGCCGGAGGGGATGACCGCGGAGATTGAGCGCCGGCTGGCGATGCAGGAGCAGGGGTCCATGCTGCCGTTCACTACGCGGCTCCTCGATCCGGCTACTGGCGGCCCGGGCCGGATCATCGGTATGACCACGTACTGCAATTTCGACGGCGCCRTGCCCCGTGTGGAGATCGGCTACACCTGGAATGCCGCGTCGGTCCAGGGCACTGGCACCAACCCGGACTCGAAACTGCTGCTGTTGCGCCACGCCTTCGAGACGATCGGCTGCGTTGCGGTGGAGTTCTGCACGCACTGGCTGAACCACCAGTCGCGGGAGGCCATTGCCAGGCTCGGCGCCAAGCAGGACGGCGTGCTGAGAAGCCACCGGCGGACCAGCGACGGCGTGCTCCGGGACACCGTGGTGTTCTCCATCCTGGAGCACGAGTGGCCCATGGTCCGCAACGGCCTTGAACACAGGCTCGCCAAGCACCCGTAGGGGGTGCTTGGCGAGGTTACTTGCTAAGCGACGCTAAGGCGTATAGGCGCCGGCAGCCCTCAGCGCCGAGAAATACGCCTTATAGCCCTTGGCGTTGGGGTGGAAGTTATCAGACTCGGCGGGACTGCCGAGATTTATCCACGGTTCAGGTGTCAGGACGCCATGGCCGGCGAATGCGCGCGTGACGCCGACGTAGTCCGCGTCGATTCCCCGGGTGGCCGCTGCGGTGACTGCGCCTTCTATGGTTCCGTTGAGCCGGTCGGCCAGTCCAGTCGCTTGGTAGATGAACAGGCCCAGCGAATCAGTCCGCCCTGGGTCGATGGGGTCGAAGAGGTAGGGGTAGCCTGTCACGACAATCCTGGCGTTGGGCGCGGCGGCGTGCACACTCTGGATCATCGAAAGCACGTCGAAGTAGAGTTGCCGGCTAGTGAGCTGGGCTTCTGCGTAAACGCTGGCAACCCCACATTCCGTAACCTTTGTGGTATCCCCAAAGGCGACGGCCCCGCAGGAGCCAACGATATTCCCAAATCCGAGGTTGTTGCCACCAGCGGTGATGGTAACGAGTTCGGTCTTCCTGTTTAGCTGGCCGAGCTGCTCTTTCACCACATCCTGCGTGGTTTTACCGCTGCAGGCCGCGTTCGTAGTGACCTTCACCGTCTTGAGTGCATCCGCGAGTTCGGCGTAGGCGTTATTACTGCGGTGACAATCGTCCTTGCCCAAGTACGGTCCGGCCCCCTGTCCGGCGGCGTAGGAGTCGCCCAGGGCAACGTAGTAGTCGTATTTGTCTATCGCGTGGGCAGGGCCCGCTGCGAACCCCAAAGTCATTGCCATGGTGGCGAGGCCGGCTGCAAAAGCCGAGCGCCGCCGTCGTACTGTTGTCGTTGCCATCGGATTCCCCTCAGATTGATCAATTGGACGAGCGACACAAGCAGGTACTGGTTACCGTACGCCTCACACCCAAGCCCGTCACCGATCCGGAGTACTCGACTTTTCCGCGTGCCCGGCTTCGTGTGAATCCCGGCACCCGCGTGCGGCCGCGGGTGGCTTCGTGATTAGCTGTGCGCGTGGACAAACAGGGCGGTGCCGTGGGCTGGGACGGAGCCGTGAATGCCTGGCACATCGCTGGCGGCGTCTACCGCATGGGGCGGCGCGAATGGCTCACCGAAACCGGGTGGCAGCAAGCGTACGACGACGGCATCCGAACCGTGGTGGATCTGCGTCACCCCCGCGAGGCTCTGCGCCGGGACACGGACCCGGCTGTCGCTGACCACGCATGGTCGGGCATAGACATCGTCGTCGCCCCCACCGAAGAGCCCGACGATCCGCGGTTCACGGCCGTGTGCGGCCCGTACCTCAACGATCCCGCCCATTACCTGCATAACGTCCGGCTGTACCCGCAGAAACTTGTTGCCGTTTTCCGCGCCATGGCTGCCGCAACGGGTGCCGTCGTCATTCACTGCGCGGCCGGCCGGGACCGCAGCGGACTGGTGGCCGCCATGGTCCAGGATGTCGCCGGCCACTCGGACCGCCTCATCGCTGACGGCTACTCAAAGGCCGCCCGTGGCATCAACGAGCGTTACCGGACGCACGGGCCTCCGCACGCCCGCGAACGCTACCTGCACGACGCCGAACTGGCGCCCCTGCTGAAAGAACGCGGCCGGACGGTGGTGAAGTTCGTGCGGGAGTTGGATACCCAGGCTTTCCTTCTGGAAAACGGGCTTTCTCCCGAAGAAATCGCCAACATTAAGCGACTCACTGCCAGCCGGGTACCCTTGTGACGTACGTGGCCAGAGTGACAGGTGGTGGCGATGCACGTGAGGAAGGGCTACCGCCCACGGGCGGAATGGCGTACTTGAGCGGGACGAGCGGAACGGCTATCCGAATGAAACGAGTTTTTGCCGCAGGGACCATAGCTGGATTGGCTTTGGCGTTGGGATTCGGTGCTGTGCCGGCCGTGGCCGTCCCGGGCGTCGTCACTCCGGAAAGCGCAGCCTGGGGTAGCTCGGGGGCGAATCATCTTTCCGCCGGCGGTGCCGCAAGTCCGGTTGTCGACGTGTCTGCAACCGCCGGTCCTTCCGAGGCAGGCCTTTCCGAAGCGGTGCTTCGTGACCTGGGCATGAGCCTGGCGGAATTCAATGCCGCCGGCGAACTTGGCCGGCAGGTAGCCGACGCCCTCGATACCCTGCGGGTGCTTCCTGGCTTTGTGGGCGTCAGCCTGAAGAACGGCAAGATCCTGGTTCAAGGTGCGGGACAGGCCCTCCAAGCCACAGTAGATGAGCTAAACCAACCTGGCCCTTCAAACTTTATGCTGGTGGCGCCGTCAACACCTGCCTCGCCTGCCTCCGAGCCCAGTGCCACCGCCTCCGCCGCAGTTCAGCCCGATCTATCTCCTTCTGCACCGGAGCTGGTGGCGCAGAATATCGATCAGCTGTTCCAGGCGTACGTCAGTGACGTTGGAACCCGGGGCCTCCAGGCTGTTGCCTTGACTGACGGGCACTTTGTCATCCGCACTGGTTCCGTGAATACTTCGGAATCCGACGTCCCCGCCACCGTCGGCGGACAGCATTCACCACAGGCGTCCGCACCTGCCTCGGCCGCTTCCGGCAAGTTGACCCCTGCGCAGTTCGTGTCCCGCTACGCGAATGTCCACCTGGAGAAGGGCGCAGCCGTCAAAACCGAGGATGACGTTTTCGGTGGCCAAGGATTCTTCGTCGACAACATGGTTAGGTGCTCCACAGGCTTCAGCGCGTTTGGACCCACGGGATTGCCGCTGGTCCTGACAGCCGGGCACTGCGCCGCAGACGGCTTAGCCAAGGCCGCCGGCATTGAGCCGGTCAGCTGGGCTCCGGCCAGTGGGGGCACTACTCCGGTCCCGTTGCCGGCCCTGGCCCCGCTCGGCAATTTCGGGTTCAGCCAGTTCGGCGGCCCGAACAATGCGGCGGCAACACCGGACGGATCCCCAGTCGGCACGGACATTGCCGTCATCAAGGACATTAGCCCCGGCCTGAATCTTCAGCCGGCCGCCACAACGTGGGCCGATGCAAAGACTCCGGATCCCGTCAAGATTGTGGGGACCGCCGCGCCCGTACTGGGCGTACCTGTGTGCCGGTCCGGACGGACCACAGGGTGGAAGTGCGGCACCATCGATTCCCTTGCGATCCTGATGATGCCTGGACGAAACAGCGTCAACCTGCCCGACGGCACGGCCACTGACCTGCGTCCGGTGCGCGCCTTCGACTCAACGTCCGTAAAGTCGGCGGGCGGAGATTCAGGCGGCCCCTGGATCAGCGGCAACTACGCGGTGGGCACGCACACCGGAGCGGAAATCCTCAACGGCGTACAGACGCGGGCCATTGCCGCCACCCTCGAGGACTCCCTCGCCAGCATCCCCGGGGGAGTCCAGTTGGAACTCTTCCTCAACAAGCCCACTGTCACCGCGCCCGCCCCGGGTGCAACCTTCGACGCCGGCCAAACCATCACAGGTACAGTCGCCGCGGCGCCGGCCTCGGCAGTCGCGGCCGGCTCGAAAATCAAGGTCACGTTGGCAGGGGAAGCGCCCTTTGAAGTGCCCGTGAACGCCGGCGGGGTGTGGGCGTTCACGGCCCCCGCCGGATCGGGGCCGCTGAAATTCACGGCCGAAACGGTCAACGGATTGAGTGCCTCGGGAGCTGTGGCGTTCCAGTTCGCCGCAGTACCCCCGGTTGCGGCTCCCCTTCCGACTCCGGCCGTCCCGCAGGCCGCCGTCCCGGCCGCCCCGGAGACCGTCGCACCGGCCGTCCCGGAGACCGTCGCACCGCCCGCCGCAACCCCGGCTATGGTGCCTGCCGCGAACGGTGCACCGACCCCCGCAGCTGCTGCCGCCGTCGTCGTACTTCCGCTGGAAGGGGAGCGCCCCGCAACCCTGGCCAGCACAGGCGCTTCCGGGCTCTTCCTGGCGGCAGGCCTCGCGGCCGCTGCGCTCGCCGCCGGCGGTGTGTTGCTGGCGGTGGTCCGGCGGCGGAAGCGGCAGCGCTCCACCCCATGATGACCTATCACTTATCGTCGTCATCGGCGACGAATGACGACGATAAGTGATAGAGCAACGGGGGCGGCCAGGCGTAAAATTTCCCCCGTAGGAGGTGGCGAAATGAACCTAGCCCTGAACACAGCCACAACCATCCTGCCCGTTGATGACGTGGCGCGCGCCCACAGTTTTTACACTGAAAAACTGGGCCTCCCGCACCGCGGAATGACAGAGGATGGAAGCGATATGCTCGGTGCCGACGGCGGCCCGATGCTGCAGTTGAAGCCAGTCTCGGATGGTACGCATTCCGAGCACACCGCCCTCAGCTTCGAGGTGCGCGATATTGAGCGGACTGTGCAGGACATGGAGGCCAGGGGCGTCCGGTTCCAGGACTACGACCTGCCGAACCTGAGGACCGAAAACCATATCTGCACCACGGACTCCGAGAAGTGCGCCTGGTTCATGGACACAGAGCACAACATCCTCTGCGTCCACGAAACCTTGGGGACCCAGGCTGACTACCAGCTTTGAGGTGGCCTGCTAGAACAGCGCGCTGCTAATAGACCTGCGAGGGCAACACACCAGCGAGGGCAGGCGTCCTCAGGCTTCCGCGCCGCCATGGAGGCCGTCGTCGCTGCTGTCATCCGAGGGGCCGGTGCCGGTGTCGGTCAAGTCCATGTTCCCGCGCGCTTCCTCTATGGTCGGTCCGCCGCGCGGCACGCTGTAGGTGTCCGGGCGGATGCCGTGCGCCTGCTCCTCGATCAGGGCCTGCTCTTCGCTGAAGCGGATGACGTTGGCTTCGTCACCGGCGTCGCCGGGGCTATCCTCCCGGAGGCTGGAGGGATCGGGAATGATGAATTCGGGCTCTGGTTCTTTGTGGTGGCTCATGGCTGGCCTTTCTTCGGTTGTGGCTGGCTCTGTCCTTCCACCGTAGCCCCATGTGGTGGCGGACAAAACAAAGCGGTGGACCACTCCCGGGTGGTCCACCGCTCTGTAACGGAACGCAGTTAGCTGGCGTTTTCCTCCAGCGTGAGGTCGCGGTCCCTGGTCTCGGGGATGCCGTCCTCGACGGCGAAGATGCGCGGGGAAAGCACAGATGCGAACGAGCGTACGTCTTGACGACGCGTGCCGCAGCCGACATACTGAATTCGGGCCCCGGCTGCAATGACGAACCGGCGGCAGCTCACAAACCTTGGAAGGGAATTGCCATGACTGAAGTGGCCTTTGACATCAACCGCAACGTGGACCTGTTCCGGGTAAACCGGGCAGGCGAACTGGCCGCCGCGCCGGGACAGACTCTGAATGCCCGCCGCATCTCCGGCGTCAGCAAGGAGAACAGCCCGGTCGAGCAGCTCTGGTTCGGCAAGGTCTTCACCGGTCCCGGCGAGATCTCAGACGCCCACCATCACGGCGAGGCCAACACGGGTGGCTACGTGCTCAAGGGCCGCGGCTTCATCCGCTACGGCGAGGGCTACAGCCAGGTTGTCTACCTGGAAGAGGGCGACTTTGTCTTCGTTCCGCCGTTCATGCCCCATATTGAGGGCAACGCCAGCAAGACCGAAGAGCTGATCTGGATGACAACGCGGACGCCGGACAACATTGTGGTCAACCTGCACAACCAGGAGATCGTGGACATGGAGATTGACTACCGCTCCTGACCTTGCGTGACAAAAAGCGGGGTGGGCGCCCGAATGTGGATGGCGTAGTCAGAATGACCGCGGCAGCCCCAGGTGCTTCTCGCCGATGTAGTTGCGTGTCATCTCGTCGGTGAGCGGGGCGAACGTGTACAGCCGGGCGTCGCGGAAGTAGCGCTGCATGGGGAGTCCGCGGAAGAATCCCCAGCCGGCCATGACCCGCATGCCCACGTCGGTGGTGGTGGTGGCCGCATCGGAAGCGGCTAGCTTAGCCATGGCGGACCAGGTCTCGTTGGTGCCCTGGCCGGCGTCGGAGGCTTCGGCCGCCTGGCGCAGGAGGAGCCTGGCGGATTCAATTTTCACGCTGGCGTCCACCAGGCTGTGCTGAAGCCCTTGGAAGGAGCCCACCGCGCGGCCGAAAGCCTGCCGCTGCCGGGCCCAGCCTACGGCGGTTTCCATGGCTCCGCGGGCGATGCCCAAGGCCACTGCGGCGCCGTTGAGGCGCTCCCCGTTGAGCGTATCCAGGACCTGCCGGAAACCCTTGTCCAGTTCACCCAGGACGTTCGAGGCCGGGACCTGCACGTCGTCGAGGTAGATGTCGCACTGGGCCAGCCCGCGGATGCCCACGGTGTCAATGACTTCGGTGCGGATGCCCGCCGTGGAGCGGGGGACCAGGAACATGGTGATGCCGTCGATGGCCGAGCGGGTGGTCTCGCTGGTGCGGGCCAGGAGGATCAGGTAGTCAGCGTCCATGGCGCCGCCGATCCACTTCTTTTGGCCGGAGATCGAGTAGCTGCCATCTTCCAGGCGTGTAGCGCGCGTCTTCATGGCGCGGGCCACGTCGGTGCCGCCGTCGGGCTCGCTCAGTGCGAAGGACATCTTCGCTGCGCCGCTGTGCAGCGGCGTGAGGAACTCTTCCTGCTGGGCCCGGTTTCCGTAGCTGTGGAGGAGCTGAACGCCCATGTACTGGACCACCATGCTTACCGCTACGGATGTTGGCCCGGCGCCGAGTTCCTCGAGCACCACGGCCTGAGCCTGGTGCTTGGGTCCGTGGCCGTGGAGTTCGCCGTCAAGCTTGATGAGGCCGGCGGCGCCTATCTCGCGGTAAAGCTCGACGTCGTACTCTTCGGCTTCGTCGAATTTGTTGAGCCGCTCCGGAGTGACGTGTTCGGCGAGCATGGCGCGGACGCGTTTCCGCAACGCTGCGAATTCCTCCGGCTCGGTGATTTCGGCCGGCGGTGCCGGGCTGAAATTGTCCTGGATTGTCATGGCCTACTTCCTTTTCATAATGAAGCTGCTGCTGAACGTCATGACGGTGGACCCGTCCTGTTTCAGTACTGAGTAATCGATTTTCCAGATGCCCTGTTCAGGCTTTTTTGTCTCGCGCGCCATGGCCACGGTGGCCACGACATGGATGGTGTCTCCAATGAACACGGGGGCGAGGGCGCGAACTTCGTCCAGGCCCAGCCATGCCACCACATTGCTGAAATAGCCTGTCTGGGTCATCAGGCCCAGGCCCAGGGACATGGTCAGCGGCCCGTGGGCGATGCGCTGTCCGAACGGCGTCGTTGCCGCATACGTTTCATCCAAGTGCAGGGAGACGAGATCGCCGGTGAGGCCTGCCCACTGAACCAGGTGCGCATCCGTGATGGTCATGCCTGCCGTACGGACCACGTCGCCTGCCACGAGGTCTTCCCAATAGTGGTCCGGCCGGCCCTTGGGCTGCGGCAGCGTGGTGCCGGCCAGTTGGGGATCAATGCTGTGCATGTCTCTCTCCTGTTCTGGGGAATGAGGTCGGATCCTAACGGAATGGTAAGTCCACCTGGAATAAGACTAGACTAGCGAACGCTTGTTCGTATACTAATAGAGGAACAACAACCCGAATTCCTGGAGGCTCAACATGAGTGAAGCTACGATCGTCGCCCCCGCGCCGGTGCCGGACATGGACGTCCCGGCAGCAACCGTGCACGAACAACTGACCGAGAAGCTCGCTTCGGCCCGCCTCGGTGGTTCAGAGAAGAACCGCAGGAAGATCACCGAATCAGGAAAGCTCCTCGTCCGGGAACGCCTTGCAATCCTGTTCGACGACGAAAACTACATCGAGGACGGGCTCCTCGCCCGCTATGAGGAAGGTCTGCCCGGTGACGCCGTCGTCATCGCGTTCGGCCGCGTTGACGGACGCGAAGTGTGCGTTATCGCCAACGATTACTCGGTCAAGGCAGGTACCTGGGGCAACCGCACGTTTGAAAAGATCACCCAGGCGCAGAAGAACGCGGATGCTGCCGGCATCCCCCTCGTGTACCTCTTCGACTCCGCTGGTGCACGAATCGATGAGCAGTTCGAGAGCTTCGCCGGCCGCCACGCCTGGGGCAACATCTTCTACAACCAGGTCCAGATTTCCGGCCGCGTGCCCCAGGTTTGTGCGCTGTTCGGCCCCTCACCTGCAGGTTCGGCCTACGTTCCGGCGCTCTGCGACATGACCATCATGGTCCGCGGCCACGCAACGGCCTACCTGGGTTCACCCCGCCTGGCCGAAATGGTCACCGGCGAGAAGGTGACGCTGGAGGAAATGGGCGGTGCCGAGATGCACTGCACGGTCTCCGGCCTGGGTGACGTCCTGGTGGAAAGCGACGAGGAAGCCCTAAACGCCATCCGCGTCTGGCTGTCCTTCCTGCCCGCGAACTGGGAAACCCCCGCGCCGCTGGCCCCCGCCCTCGAACCGCGCCCCGGACGCAGCCTGCAGGAGATCGTTCCGCTGCGCGAGGCTGAGGTCTTCGACATGGAGGAGTTCGTGGAATCCCTCGTGGACGAAGGTTCCTGGTTCCCGTACAAGGAACTGTTCGCTCCCGAAATGCTGACCGGTTTCGCGCGGATCAACGGCCGGCCGGTGGGGCTGGTGGGCAACCAGCCCAGGCACATGGGCGGTTCCATCTTCCCCGACTCCTCGGACAAGGCCGCCCGGTTCATCTGGATCTGCAATGCCTATAACATCCCCATCGTGTTCCTGGTGGACATCGCCGGCTACATGATCGGATCCGCCGTGGAGCGCCAAGGCATCATCCGGCACGGCGCCAAGATGATCTTTGCCGTCTCGGAATGCCGGGTTCCGCGCATCACGGTCCTGGTCCGCAAGGCCTACGGCGGAGGCTACCTGGCCATGTCCGGTGCCCCCATGAACCCGGACGCCGTCATCGCGCTGCCCACGGCCCGTCCCGCCCTGATGGGTCCGGACGCCGCCGTCAACGGCGTCTACTACAACCAGATCCACGAGATCGAGGATCCGGCCGAGCGCAAGGCGTTCATCCTGGCCAAGCAGGCCGAGTACGCCGAAGGCATCGACGTCTTCAAGATCGCCAACGCGAACGCCGTGGAAGCCGTAGTCCCCGCCAATGATCTGCGGGCGGACCTGACCAGGCGGCTGGGCCTGTACTCCAAGCGCAAGATGGTCCCCGTGGCGCGGCGCCAGGCCGTCACCCCGGCCTAGGGCTCGCACCCGTGATCAAGGTGGTCGCCGTCATCAAAGCCAAGCCGGAGCTGACCCGGGAGGAGTTCCTGCATTTCTGGAACGTTGAGCACCCGGCCTATGTGCGGCAGCTCCCGGGTATCATCCGGTACCGGCAGAACCCTGCCATCGAGCACCGGAAGGCCTGGCCGTACAGCGGCATGGCGGAAATGTGGTTCGACTCGGTGGCCGACGTCAAGGTCGCCTACGGGGGACCCGAAGGGAAGGAGCTGTTCGACCATGAGCACCATTTCCTGGAGAGCGTCGAATGGTTCCTTGCCGAAGAAGTCGACGTGCCGCTAGCGGCAGCAGGGGACTGACCCGTGCCGAAACGCATCACGTACCTGGAGAAGCGGGACGGCCTGGCCCGGGACGGCTTCCGCACGCACTGGTCCACCACGCACGCGGAAATTGCCCGTGACCTGCCCGGCGTGACGGATTACCGGCAGAACCATGTGCTGGAATCCGAGCCGGGACACGGGGCAGGCCTGTACCGCGTGGACGGCATTGTTGAGCTGTGGTTCGCTGCCGATGACGTGGTGCACGCCGGCTTCGACTCCCACGTGGCGGACCGCCTGATCGTCGACGAGCAGAAATTCCTCAGTGGCCTCACCGGCGGACCGGTGACCGCAGGGACGCCCCATGCCCCCTGGCCGTTCAAGCTCTGGGTCCTGGCACGCTGGAGCGCTGGAACCGAGAACGATTATGAGGCAGTTGACCGCTGGGCGGAGCAGCTGTCCGCAACGTTCGACGGCGCCCTCGGCCGGGGCGTGAACGTGCTGGTTCCGGGAGCGGAGCTGTTGGTCCGCGAGGCACTGCGCCGCGAAGAACAGATCCCGGAGATTGCCATCTCCTTCGGCTTCGCCGACGAGGCGGCCGCACGTGCCGCCGCCAAGGCGCTGCCGTTGCATGTGGACCGGGTTCAGGGTGTCCTCACCGGACTGTACGCCCGGGTCGCCGAGGAACTCATCATTATCTGACCCGTATGAAGGGCAGGCGCAGAAATCCCCGGACTCTACGGAGTCCGGGGATTTCTTGGTCCGTGTGAATCCGGCCCTATACGGCCGGGGTCAGCCCCGGCACGCCGGCGTGGAGGCCGGATGTAGCCAGATACCGGATATGCGCGGCCGTCTCGCTTAAGGCCAGCCTGAACTGCAGCGCGCCAAGCGAATCCCAGCCTCGGGACCAGGTAAGTTGCCGGGCCACCTCGTGCACCGTGGGCGCGCCCTTGCCCAGGACGTCCAGGACTTCCCGTGAACGCTCCGCAATATGTTCTTCGAGGATCCTCGCCCGGTGGCCCACGCCGCGGAAGCGGTATTCGTGCGCCGGGCAGGCTTCATAATGGTCGTTGCCTGCGATGCGCTGCAGTGACTCGATGTTGTGCCGCAGCGGATCGGTGTCGCCGCGGATCTCCAGCGACACGTTGGGGGAGATCCGGGGGAGGACATGGTCGCCGGAGAGTACCAGTTCGCCGTCGTCGTCCCACATGCAGATGTGGCCCGGCGTGTGGCCCGGCGTCTCCATGATTCGCCAGCTTCGCCCGGCCACATCGAGGGTATCCGCATCGCCCAGCCTCCTGTCGGGATCAGCCAGGCGCCGCATATCGTGAAGGCTCTCAGGGCTCATGGCGGCCTCGGCCACCCGACCCTCCGGGACGCCCCAGGACCGCATCCGCTCCCTGTCCCGCTCCGATTCAGCCTGGGCGTCATCGAACGCGGAAATGTGCCGCCGTTCCTGCTGCCCCAGGGCAATCCACGCCCCGGAGCCCCGCGCCAGGCGCGCCGCCATGCCGAGGTGGTCGGTGTGGAAATGCGTGGCCACGATGCCGCTGATCTCTCGGGGGCCCACGTCCAGGCGCCCCAGGGCCGCCGTCAGCTGGCCGTAGCCCTCATCGCTGTCAAAGCCGGGATCCACCACCACGCATTCATCGCCGTCGAGCAGCACGTAGCAGAGCGTGTAGCGCATGGGATTTCCAGGGAAGGTGACCGGGACACTGTGCACGTCGGGCGCCACCACTTCCACCGGCGGAAGCACGCGGCGTTGCCAGGCCTCCTTTTGGGCAGTTCCGGTAATAGTGATGGCATCAATGGCGTTCATCTGCATCGTCTTAGTCTGCATGATTATTGAAAAGGGAAAAAAGCCTGGTGGCGCCGCCGTCGATCAGGAGATCCGCTCCGTTGATGTTGCGGGCGTCATCCGTCAGCAGGTACGCGATCATGGCGCCGATTTCGGCAGGGTCAACGATGGTCTGGGTGGGGACGCGGCGGCGTACCTGGTCACGGACCTCCTGGATGACCATGGGCGTGTCCACCACGCCGGGGCAGATCGAGTTGATGGTGATGCCGGTACCCCAGAAGTCTTCCAGGAGGGAGCGGGTGAGGTTGGCCAGTCCGGCTTTGGACGCGGCGTAGCTCGGGTACGGGTAGCCGGTGACCCCGGCGATTGAAGCTATGTTGATGATCCGGCCCCACCCGGCCTCGATCATGCCGGGGGAGAACGCCTTGATCAGGTTGAACGGACCCACCAGGTTCACGTCCAGGGCGCGACGGAAGGACTCCGCGGTGCTGTCCGCCAGGTACTTCCGGTCGAGGATGCCGGCAGCGTTGACCAGCGCCTGCACAGGCCCCGCCTTGGCCGTGACTTCCGCCAGCAGCGATCCGACGGCGGCCTCGTCCGCCACGTCGGCGGCAAACGCCACGGCCTTGCCGCCGGAGTCACGGATGGCCTGCGCGGCCGCCTCGCTGCTCCCGGCGTCGAGGTCCACGCAGATGATGGTGTGACCGGACTCGGAGAGCCGGGCGTTGATGCCGCGGCACATGCCGCCGCCCGCTCCGGTCACCAGGACGTTGAGGGAAGTGGTGCTCATAATGCTGTGTCTCTTTCAGAGGTTGAGCCGGGGGCGCCCGGCGTGGGGCCTGGCGGGATCAGTTGGGCCCAGTCAGTTGATACTTTCTTCCAGCGTGGGGTAGTCCGTATACCCCTCCGGGCCGCCGCCATAAATTCCTGCCGGGCGCAACGGTTCAAGGGGCGCCCGCGTCCGGAAGCGGCGCGGAAGGTCGGGGTTGGAAATGAATAGCCTGCCGAAGCCCACCAGGTCCGCGGTTCGGTCGGCGAGGAGCTGTTCGGCGGACGCCAGGTCATGGCCACCCGTGACGATGACGACGCCGTCGAACAGTGCAGCCAGTTCGGCGGTGGGGATGGAAGCGGCCGGCCGCTCAACGGTGGTGGACCCGGCGATCTCCGGTTCCACCAGGTGGAGGTAGCCGATTCCCTCGTCACTGAGCAGGCGCACTACCGATGAATACAGGGTGCGTTTGTCCGAATCGTGGGCGTCCATCCAAACCGAAGACGGTGAGAGACGCACTCCAATGCGTTCCAGGGGAAGGTGACGGGCCACTTCGGCCACCACCTCGCGCAGGAACCGCATACGGTTTGCGAGGGAGCCGCCGTAGTGGTCGGTCCGGCGGTTGGACCCGTCGTTGAGGAATTGATCGATCAGGTAGCCGTTGGCGGCGTGCAGTTCCACGCCGTCGAATCCCGCGATGACCGCGTTCTGCGCCGCAGTACCGTAAGCCTGGACGATGCCGGCGATCTCCGCCGCCGACAGTTCGCGGGGCGTCTCGTAGGGGATCCGGCCGGCCGTGCTGCGGTACTGGTAGCCCGTGATGGCGACGGCCGAAGGCGACTTGGGAGGCAGGCCGTCCGGCTGGACGCTGGAGTGGGACTGCCTTCCGACGTGCCAAAGCTGGGCGTAGACCACGGCGCCCTCCCGCTTTGCGGCCTCAACCACAGGCCGCCAGGCGGTCACCTGGTCCTCGGAGTACAGTCCGGGAACCCGGGCATAGGCCGAGGCCTGGGGTGTGATGACCGCGCCTTCGCTGATCATCAGGCCGGCGCCGGCGCGCTGACCGTAGTACTCCGCCATGAGCGGCGTAGGGACGCCGGCGTCGTCGGCGCGGCTGCGCGTCAGCGGTGGAAGCACAATACGGTTCCGCAGCCGCTGGCCCCCTAGGGAGAGGCTGTCAAACAGGGTGCTGTGGTTGTCCACGACGATCTCCTACTGGCTTACGAGCGTTCGTACGGCTAGTCTGAGTCTTACGGATGCAGGAACGCATGTCAATATCCCTTACCGGCAAAAGCGGACGCTTGTTAGGATTGAGGGAGAAATGACGGGCACACATACTAAGGGGGAGGTCACGATGACCGTCCGAGTGGAACGAAACACCGCGCAGACCATCAGAGAAGGCGCGGCCAAGCTCTTTTTCGAGCGCGGCTACGATGCAACCACGCTACGGCAGGTGGCCTCATCCGCGGGGCTGAAGGTCGGGAGCCTGTACAACCACATCGAAAGTAAGGAAGACCTCCTACTGCAAATCATGGGGGGCATTATCGATGACCTGCTGGACCGTGTCCGGCAGGCCGTTACCGACGTGGACGGAGGGGACAGCGTCGACCGCCTCCAGGCTGCCCTGGCCGAGCACATTACCTTCCATGCAGAGCGTGCCCAGGAAGTGTTCATTGGCAACGCAGAGCTGCGCTCGCTGCCCCAGGATGCGCGCGACGTAGTGATCAGGAAACGCGGCGACTACGAGTCGTTCCTCGAGGACCTGGTATCCGCCGCGGGGCAGGCCGGGCTTGCGGACGTGATTGACGCCAAAATCCACGTGTACAGCTTCGTGGCCCAGGCGACCCATATCGCAGGCTGGTTCAAGCATGGGGGCCGCTTCTCGCTGGAGGAGATCGTCCGGATCTACACACGCCTGGCGCTGCGGGAGCTGAACGTGGCGGACGCCGACGAACGCGTGGGGCGGGTAGTCCTGGCCAGCTCCGCCACATAGGTCGCCAGACAGAGCATAGCCACACACCGGAGCGCCCGGCTGGAAGATCCAGCCGGGCGCTCCGGTGTTAAGCGTGGTTGCCCCAACACTGTGGGGAATGCTTGTCAGTGCTCCTCGTGCAGCGACTGCTTGAACCGCTCCGGGAGCGTCAGGGTGGCAATGACGGAGATGAGCACCAGTCCGAGCGCGATTGCCGTCAGGGCGGCCGTTCCGTTCGTGGTGTTCTGGAAGATCCAGGCTGCGATGAACGGGATGGGGGCGCCGAAGATCAGGCCAGCGAGGGTCATGCCCAGAGCCGAGCCCGTGTAGCGCATGCTTGTTGGCAGCGATTCCGAGAAGAACGCTGCCTGGGTACCTGCTGTGACCTGGATGCCGCACAGGGCCACGGCGATGATCGCGACGCTGGCGGGGTAGTTCATGGAGTTCATGATGGGGAACATGGTGCCTGCAGCAATGCCCTGAAGGGCCAGGCCGAGGAGGAAGGTCTTTTTGCGGCCGATGCGGTCGCTGAGCTTGCCGCCGAAAATAGCGGCCGGGATGGAGATCAGGTTGGCCACAAGCAGCAGGCCGAACGTGATCGAGTTTTCGTAACCGAGTTCCTTGGTCAGGTAGTTCACTGCGTAGGTGACGCTGATCCAGAACAGACCGGCGGACGCGGCCCACGACAGCACCAGCTTGATGACGGTTCCCGGCTTCTTTGCGATCACGGCCAGGGCACGCTCCTGCGGAACTAGTGATTCGGCAGCCTTCTTCTGGTTCTCCTTGAAAGCCGGGGTCTCTTCCACCCGGCGGCGGATGAATACGCCAACCACGAGCAGCATCACGCCCATAAGGAACGGGATCCGCCAACCCCACGCGGCAAAATCGTCCTTGGAAAGGAACATCGCCAGCCCGGTGAGGGTGATGGAGGCGAAGGTCTGAGCGAGCGGAGAGCCCGTGGCTAGGATCCCGCCGAAAAGGCCCCGATGGTTGACGGGCGCGTGCTCGACCACGAGCACTTGAACGCCGGTGGCCTCGCCGCCGAGGGCGAATCCTTGGAGGAAGCGAAGCAATACCAGAAGTGTCGGCGCAATGAGCCCCGCTACGGCGTAGGTCGGCAGTAGGCCGATGAGTACAGAGGACACGCCCATGAGGATCAAAGTGAACATCAGGACGTTGCGGCGGCCGATCTTGTCGCCCAGGGCGCCGAAGATGATTCCACCGAGCGGGCGCGCCACCATGCCGGCGCCGAAGGTGGCAAACGAGGCCAGGATGGCCGAGTTTGTATCAAAGCTGGGGAAAAAGAGCGCGGGGAAGAGGGTTGCCGACAGGGTGCCATACACGGCGAAGTCGAACCACTCCAGTGCCGTGCCGAACGTGCCGCTGGCCACGGCTGTCCTCGCTGTTTTCGGATCGAACGTAGGGGTTTCTCGCTCCAAGAGCGGCGGGGGCTGAACAGGATTCGTCAATTCCGACATTGGAACTCACTCCTTGGATAGGTGAAAGGTCAGTGGCGTTCGCCGGTCTCCGTCGCGTGCAGCGAACCGCAACTACACTCCGCATCCGTTTCTCAGGGAGATGCCGGACCCTATCGCGCAATCATAGGGCGGGGATGCGATGGAGAAGAACAAGCGTTCGTGCATGAACAAGCGTTCGTACGAAGTGTAGGGTGTGATGTGAATCTCGCGCAAGGGGGTGCCGGGCCATGCCACCCTCATTCGTCGTTGGCCGTGTGTGCCATCCCCTGCCTTGGCGCCCTTATGGTGGCACTAGGGGTGGCGGATGCGGCTTCCCCTTGCGGTGCGACCCAACTCATACTAAACTTTCGAACGAACGCTTGTTCGTAGAAGAAGAAGCGCTGCGGAACCCGGCTTGCCGGACCCGCACCAGGCACACCGAGGAGCAAAGATGCGAACGATTGGTGAGTGGATCAAACTCAACCACCGGCGCTACCCGACCCGCGAAGCCATCGTCGACGGCACCAGCCGGCTGACCTTCGCCGAGCTGGCCGAGAGCGCATGGGGCCTCGGCCGCGGCCTGCGGGACGCCGGCGTCGCTGCGGGTGACAACGTGGGGGTACTGGCCGGAAACTCGACCTTTAACGCTGAGGTCTTCTTCGGTGTCGCTGCTGCCGGGGGCACCTACGTTGCGTACAACTGGCGCTGGGCACCCGCGGAACTGGCCGCAGGCATGAAGGAGACTGGAGCGAAAGTCCTCCTTGTGGAAGAGCGCCTCGTACCCAATGCGGAGGAGGCCCTGGAAATACTGGGCCGGACCGAGCAGGAGCTTCCGCGGCTGGTCCGCCAGGGAGCGGAAATCAACGGATTGCGCACCGGCTCCGGCCCGCTGGAGGACGTGGCCACCCTGGACAGCCCGCTCTGCATCATTTACACGGGCGGCAGCACGGGGACACCCAAGGGCGTAGTTATTTCCCACGGCGCAGCGGCCGCTAACGCCTTCAACGAGATGTATGACTGCCGGATGGGCAGCCGCCGCGAGGAACGCGGCCTGATCATCACGCCGCTCTTCCACTCCGCGGCGCTGCTGTGCTGGCTGGTGCCGCACTTCATCGGCGGGGCCACCAGCGTGATCGCCGAGAAGTTCAACGAGGAACTTATTGTGGACCTGGTGGGACGGGAGCGGATCACCAACACCTTCCTCATCCCCAATATGATGCGCCGGCTGATGGAAAACGGCGTCTTTGCGGACCCGGCCATCAAGACCCACCTCAAGGCGGTCCATACCGGCGCCGGCCTGCTACGGATGCCGGACAAGCAGCTGTTCACTGAGCTGCTGCCCGACGCTGAACTGTACTTCCGCTACGGACTCACGGAAGCGGGGCCCATGGTCACCCGGCTCAAGCCGGAAGACATGCTGGACCCCGCCGTCGACGGTTCGATCGGCACGGAGTACCTGCTTGCCGAGGCGCAGCTCCAGGATCCATTTGGCGAGCCGGTCAGTCCCGGCGAGCTCGGCGAGATCTGCGTCAAGGGACCGTCCGTGATGACCGGCTATTACGGCCGGCCCGACGCCACGGCCGAGGCGTTCCGCGGCGGCTGGCTGCACACCGGAGACCTGGCGGTCCAGGACGAGCGCGGGTACTACTTCTTCCGGGACCGGTTGAAGGAAATGATCAAGACCGGCGGCGAGAACGTCTACTCCGCCGAGATTGAGCAGGCGCTGTACCTTCACCCCGCCGTGCTGGAAGCAGCAGTGGTGGGTGTCCCGGACCCGCGCTGGGACGAGGAGGTGCGGGCCGTCGTCGTACTCCGCAACGGACTGCAGGCAAACGGCGAGGAACTATCCGCCTTCCTCCGCGGGCATCTGGCCGGCTACAAAATTCCCAAGAAAATCGTGTTCATGGGCGCCGAACAGCTGCCGCGGTCCGCGGCCGGCAAACTCGTGAAGTCCACACTCAAGGCCAACCTGGGATGGGGCGCATGAAACTCGCAACTGTACGGATTGAAGGCGGCACCGCGGCCGCGGTGGAGGTGGACGGTGCCCTGGCGCTCTTGCCGTTTATCGACGTCGGCGAATGGCTCAGTGCCGGATCGCCCGCCGTGGACCAGTACGACGACGGCACCCGCCTCGCGATTGACAGGGCCGACTTCGCGCCGCTGGTCACCGCCCCCGGGAAGATTGTGTGCGTCGGGCTCAACTACCGCGAGCACATCCTTGAGATGGGCCGGGAACTGCCGGAGCACCCCACCCTCTTCGCCAAATTCGCGGACGCCCTGATTGGTGCCAACGATCCGATCGTCCTGCCGCCGGGTTCCGGCTCCGTGGACTGGGAGGCTGAGCTTGCCATCGTCATCGGAAGGACGGTCTCGCGGGCCTCGGCCGAGGAAGCCGCGGCGGCCATCGCTGGATTTACGGTGGCAAACGACATCTCCGCCCGCGACTTCCAGCGCCGGACGCCCGAATGGCTGCAAGGCAAAACCTTCGACGCCACCACGCCGCTGGGCCCGTTCCTGCTGACGGCCGATGACGCCGGAACCGCACCGGACCTGGAGATTACCTGCACGGTGGACGGGGCGGCCAAACAAAAGGCGCAGACCGGCGATTTGGTTTTCAGCCCCATTGACCTTGTCCGCTACATTTCCGCGATCACCACGCTCCGCCCGGGCGACCTGATTCTCACGGGCACCCCGGGAGGCGTGGGCGACGGCCGCACACCCAAAGAATTCCTCACCGATGGCAGCGTCGTCACCACTTCGATCGACGGCATCGGCGAATGCCGCAACGTCTGCATCCTGCGCTGATTCCTGCGCCCTAGACCTAAGGACCATCATGTTCACCAAAATTCTGATCGCAAACCGCGGCGAAATCGCCGTCCGGGTGGCACGCAGCTGCCGCGCCCTCGGCGTCGAGTCCGTTGCCGTCTATTCGGCCGCGGACGCCGGGTCCATGCACGTCCGTGCTGCTGACACCACCATCGACCTCGGCGACGGTCCCGCCAGCGAGAACTACCTCAACATCCCCAAGATCATCGCCGCGGCACTTGCGTCCGGCGCCCAGGCCATCCACCCCGGCTATGGGTTCCTGTCAGAAAATCCGGAGTTCGCTGAAGCTGTGGCGGCCGCCGGCCTCACGTTCATCGGCCCGTCGGCCCACGCGATCACCACCATGGGCGGCAAGGTGGCCGCCCGCGACGTGGCCATCCGCGTGCAGGTGCCGCTGGCCCCGGGCACCAATGGTGCCATTGCCAGCGCCGACGCCGTTGAAGCGTTCGGCGCCGAGCACGGCTACCCGGTCCTGGTAAAAGCTTCGGCAGGCGGCGGCGGCCGTGGCATGCGCCGGATCAACGCAGCGGCCGAGGCGAAGGACGCCTTCGACGCAGCCGTCAGGGAAGCCACCGCTGCCTTCGGCAACGGCGAGGTTTACCTCGAGCGCTACCTCACCCACGCCCGCCACGTGGAGGTCCAGGTCTTCGCCGACACGCACGGGAACGTGGTCTACGTCGGCGACCGCGACTGCTCCGTGCAGCGCAGGCACCAGAAGCTGATCGAGGAGTCCCCGGCTCCCGGCCTCTCCGACGCACTGCGCCAGGCCATGGGTGAATCGGCCGTCCGGCTGGCCCGCGAGGTGGGCTACGTGGGCGCTGGCACCGTTGAGTTCCTGGTGGAAGACGAGAAGTTCTACTTCCTGGAAATGAACACCCGCATCCAGGTGGAGCACCCCGTCACCGAAATGGTGCACGGCGTGGACCTGATCGCCGAGCAGATCCGCGTGGCCGCGGGCGAGAAGCTCTCCATCCTGGACAACCTGAAGCCCAAGGGTGCCGCCATCGAGGCCCGCATCAATGCCGAGGATGTTGCCGAGGGCCTGTTCCTGCCCGCTCCCGGCCCGGTGGATGTGTTGACGGCGCCGAAGGGCGAGGGCTTGCGGTTCGACGCCGGCTACGAGTCCGGAGACACCGTGCTGCCGTTGTACGACAGCCTGATCGGCAAGCTGATCGCCTACGGTCCGGACCGCGAGACGGCCATCAAGCGACTCCTGGACGGCCTGGACCGGCTGCAGATCGAAGGGGTTCCCACCACGGCCCCGGCGGCCAAAATCATTGCTTCCCACCCGGACTTCCAGGAACTGCGCTTCAGCACCCTGTGGCTGGAAGAATCGGTGGACTTCTCCGAACCGGAACCCGTGGACCGCGCCAACGTGGAGGTGGGTGGACGATTCTTCATCATTCCCACGTTCAACGACTACAACAGCGCGGGCGGCTACGGCAACGCAGCCCCGGCCCTCGCCGATCCGTCCGCCGCCGATCCGGTAGCCTCCACCGGCCGGACGCGGCAGGCGCGGGCCAAACGGGAGAAAGTCAGTGACGGCACCGTCAAGGCTCCGATGCAGGGCACCATCATCAAGATCAACGCGGCAGCCGGGCAGACCGTCGCCAAGGGCGACGTGCTGTTCGTCCTGGAAGCCATGAAGATGGAAAACCCCATCACCGCGCCGGCGTCCGGCGTCGTCGGTGAGATCACCGCCGTCGTGGGCGATTCCATGGCCGCCGGCACCCTGCTGACCAAGATCACCGAGGAGGTGGCGGCATGAAACCGTTCCGTTCGCTGCTTTTTGTCCCCGGCCACAAGCGGGACTGGATCGACAAGGCGCTGAACTCCGAGGCCGACGCCATCATCATCGACCTCGAAGACTCCGTCCCCGAACAGGACAAGGAACTGGCACGCACCAACGCCCGTGACGCCCTGGACGCCCATGACGGTTCAAAGGGCATCCTGATCCGCCCGAATGCCCTGGATACCGTCTTCTTCGGCCGCGACGTGGCCGAGGTGACGCACCGCAACCTGACCGCCTTCCTGCTCCCCAAGCTGTTCTCCCGGGACGATGTGGTGAGGTTCGACGCCCTGGTCACAGCGGCGGAACTCGATCACGGCATTGACCGCGGAACCGTTGAACTCATGCCCTCCCTTGAGACCGCCGCCTCCATCAGCAAAGTTGACGAAATCCTCGCCGGCCCCCGCGTTGGCGGTGTGATGGCAGCCGCCGCCAAGGATGCGGACGTCTCCCGCGAAGTTGGCTTCCGCTGGACAGCCGCCGGGGTGGAAACCCTGTACCTCCGGAGCAAGGTGGTGGTGGCGGCGCGTTCCGCCGGCATCCGCACCATCGTGCTGGGGCTCTGGCAGGAGGTACGGAACCTGGAAGGGATGCGCACCTTCGCGCAGGACAACAGCGGCCTGGGCTACACCGGGCAGGTGCTGATCCACCCTTCGCACGCCCCTATCGCCAACGAGGAATACGGCCTGACCGAGACGCTGAAGGAGTACTACGAAGGCCTCATCGGGGCCTTCGAGGAAGGCCAGCGCAACGGCCACGGTGCCGTCTCCTACCGCGGGGACCACATAGACCTTGCCCACGCTAACCACGCACGCGAGGCACTCGCCCTCGCCAGCGCCTGAGATCACCCACCACCTGCCTTACCCACGAAAAGGAGGCCTGTCATGGCCGGAATGTACTACGAAGATTTCATTGTTGGCGACGTCATCAAGCACGAGGTCACGCGCACCGTCACGGAGACGGACAACCTGCTGATCACCACGCTGACCATGAACGTCCAGCCGCTGCACCTTGATGCCGAGTTCGCCAAGAACAGCATCTACGGGCGCCAGATCGTCAACAGCATCTTCACCCTTGGCGTTGTCACCGGCGTTCCCGTCCAGGACACCACGCTGGGCACCACCCTGGGCAACCTGGGTTTCCGGGACATCGAGTTCCCCAAACCGGTGTTCTTCGGCGACACGCTGCGTGTGGAGACCCAGGCTCTGGACAAGCGCGAATCGAAATCCCGCCCGGACACAGGCATCGTGGGCATCGAGCACCGCGGCTACAACCAGAACGACGAACTGGTCTGCGTTGTCCGCCGGACGGCCCTGATGAAGCGCCGCCCCGGACAGGAAACCGCCGCGCAACTGGCCGAAGCCACCACCGTCCCGGCCTAGAGCAACCCACCCGTCCGCCCCACCCCGTGCCCAGAAAACCGACGTTAAGTGAGAGAGCGTTTGGACTGGGGGCGTCACCGGTGCCTGCCTGAAGTGCAAGGATGGTTGGTGACTGCACCAGCACAGCAAAGGGCGGACCATGGCCAAAGGTATTTACGTCAGCGCAACCACTCCGGGCTCGGGCAAATCGCTTGTGGCCCTGGGCCTCGCGGACACGCTGCACCGGCATGCGGACCGGATCGGTTTCTTCAAACCGGTGGTCCACGGCCAGGAAGCGGCGGATGACCCGATGGTGGCCCTGATGAAGGCGCGTTTCGGGCTCGACGACGACCGGTGCCGTGGGGGGCTGACGTCCGGCGAGGTTCGTGCCCTCCTTGCC
Organism: Pseudarthrobacter sp. 01T43; assembly: GCF_056398665.1. Classification (NCBI taxonomy): domain Bacteria; kingdom Bacillati; phylum Actinomycetota; class Actinomycetes; order Micrococcales; family Micrococcaceae; genus Pseudarthrobacter; species Pseudarthrobacter sp. 01T43. The sequence goes on from NZ_JBFTPV010000020.1 coordinate 65,939, forward strand.
GACGGAAAGCGCGCCGAGATCGATGCCCGCTGCGTGGAGATCTTCGCCGAGATCGCCCGGTTCTGCGACGTGGTGATTGTGGAGGGAACGGACCTGACCGGCCAGGACGCCGCTGTCGAGTTTGACCTCAACGCCCGGCTGGCCAACAACCTGGCCGCCCCGGTGGTGGCGGTGGTCGGCGCGAAGGGGCTCAGCGTGGCGGAGGCGGCGGCCGCCGTCGAGGTTGCCCGCAAGGAACTGATCGCCGAGAAATGCTCGCTGCTGGCCATCATGGTGAACCGGGCCGACGCGGAACTCGTGGACAGGATTGCCGCCGAGGTGACGGTCGGAGCTTCCGGCCGGCCGGTCTATGTCCTGCCGGAGTTGGGGGAGATCGCCCGGCCCACCACCGGCGAGGTGGCCACGGCCCTGGGCGTGCGGCAGATCGCCGGCCGTGCGGACATGGAACGCGACGTGAAGGACATCAAGGTGGCGGCCATGAATGTGGGCAACTTCCTGAACGTCCTTGATGAGGGTGCGCTGGTGATCGTCCCGGGGGACCGCGCGGACGTGATGGTGGCCTGCCTGGCGTCGTCGTTCTCGCCGGAATTTCCGGTGCCGTCGGCGCTGATCCTCACCGGCGGCCTGGCGCCCGACGCCAACATTTACCCGCTCCTGGCGCAGGCGCCGTTCCCGGTGTTTTCCGCCGGCGAGGACACTTACATGACGGCCAAGCGCGTCTCCGAGGTCCGCAGCGAGATCTGGTCCGGGCACCGCCGCAAGGTGGCCTCTGCTCTGGGCCTCTGGTCCAAGCGCGTGGACGAGGCCGAACTGGTGGAACGTCTCCACCTGCCCCGCCCGGAACGGATGACCCCGCTGCGGTTCCTGCACGACCTCATCGAGCGGGCCCGCGGGCAGCGCCGGCACGTGGTCCTGCCGGAGGGAACAGACGTGCGGATTCTGCGCGCTGCCGAGATCCTGCACCGCCGCGACGTCTGCGACCTGACCCTGCTGGGGCCCGAACCGGACGTGCGTGAACTGGCCGCCTCGAACGGCATCGACCTGTCCGGGATCAACATCATCGATCCGGCCACGTCCGAGCTGCGGCAGGGCTTCGCCGAAGAGTACGCCCGGTTGCGCGCGCACAAGGGCGTGGATCTGCCCAAGGCGCTGGAGACCATGCAGGACGGCAGTTACTTCGGCACCATGATGGTCCAGCTGGGCGTCGTGGACGGGATGGTTTCCGGGGCCGCACACACCACGGCGCACACCATCCGGCCCGCGCTGGAGTTCGTGAAGACCCGCGACGGCGTCAAGATCGTTTCGTCGGTGTTCCTGATGCTCATGCCGGACCGCGTGCTGGTCTATGGCGACTGCGCCGTAAACCCGGACCCGAACGTCGAGCAGCTGGCGGACATCGCACTCGCCTCCGCAGAGACCGCCGCGCAGTTCGGCGTGGAGCCGCGGGTGGCCATGCTGTCCTACTCCACCGGCGGCTCTGGCTCGGGCGAGGCCGTGGACGAGGTCCGGCAGGCCACCGAACTGGTGCGTCAACGCCGCCCGGATCTCGCCGTCGAAGGTCCCATCCAGTACGACGCAGCCGTGGACGCCTCCATCGCGGAGTCGAAAATGCCGGGTTCGTCCGTGGCAGGCCAGGCGACGGTGTTCATCTTCCCGGACCTGAACACCGGCAACAACACGTACAAGGCGGTGCAGCAGAGCTCGGGGGCTGTCGCCGTGGGGCCCGTTCTGCAGGGGCTCCGCAAGCCGGTCAACGACCTCTCCCGCGGCTGCACCGTGGAGGACATCGTGAACACGGTGGCCATCACGGCCATCCAGGCGCAGGTGCCGGCTTCATAGGCAACGCGGGGTCACTCAAGGCCCCCTCCGGAGGGAGTTTCGGGCGTTGAGTGACCCCGCGCTGGGGTTAGGGGTTTACAGGCCCAAACGTCCGACGGCGGCATCTGGCTAGGTGCCGCCGTCGCCAAGGCTGGAACGGGAGCACATGAAACGTTCGATGATTGCCACCAAGCTTTATGTTCCTGCGCCGCGCCGGGGTTTTGTGGCGCGCCCTCGGCTGCGCGAGAAGCTGCGCCTCGGTGCGGAGTCCAGGCTGACCCTGGTGTCTGCTCCGGCGGGGTTCGGAAAGACGGCCCTGCTCGCTGACTGGGTGAGCGACTCCTCTGCCCGGGACCGGCGCGTGGCGTGGCTGTCGCTGGATCCCGCGGACAGCGAGCCGGTCACGTTCTGGAGCTACGTGGTTGCCGCGCTCCGAACCGCGGTGCCGGGAGTTGGGGCCGGGGCGCTGGACCTCCTCGCGTCAGCGCCGCCGGCACACGAGCTTGTCCTCACCGCCCTCGTGAACGACCTCGCCGCTTTGCCCGAAGACGCGGTGCCCCAAGCCGCGGTGCCCGAGGATGTGTGGCTGGTCCTGGACGATTACCACACGGTGGACAGCCAAGCAATCGGCGCCGGCATGGCCTACTTCCTGGAGCACCTTCCACCGCGGGTCCATGTTGTGGTGAGCACGAGATCGGACCCTGACCTGCCCCTGTCCCGGTGGCGGGTCAGAGGAGAGCTGGTGGAAATCCGTGCCGCCGACCTCCGGTTTACCCCTGAAGAGACCGCGGCCTACCTCAAAGACGTGGCGGGACTGGACCTGGCGGCAGAGCAGGTCGCCACGCTGGACCAAAGGACCGAGGGATGGGTTGCCGCGCTCCAGCTTGCCGCGCTTTCGCTCGAGGGGTGCGGCGACACCGCCGGATTCATCGAACGCTTCGCCGGGAACGACCGGTACATCGTGGACTACCTCGTGGAGGAAGTGCTCGAGCACCAGCCGGACGCAGTAAGGAGCTTCCTGCTCCACACAGCCGTCCTCGACAGGCTCACCGGCCCGCTCTGCGATGCAGTCACTGGCCGTAACGACGGCAGCACCATGCTCCTGACCCTGGAACGCGCCAACCTCTTTGTCATCCCGCTGGACAACCAGCGCGAGTGGCACCGCTACCACCACCTCTTTGCCGACGTCCTGCGCGGCCGCCTCCTCGGCGAGGAACCCAGCCGGATTCCGCTGCTGCATCAGCGTGCCAGTCACTGGTATGAGTCCCACGGACATGTTGAGGACGCTGTCCGGCACGCCCTGGCCGGCCGTGACTTTGACCGCGCAGCCCACTTGGCGGAACTGGCCGTGCCGGTGCTCCGGCGCAGCCGCCAGGACGCCATGCTGTTCGGCTGGCTGAAGGCACTGCCGGACGCCGACATCCGGCGCAGTCCGTTGCTGAGCGTCTTCTACGGCGGGATGCTGATGGCGGCCGGTGACCTCGCCGGAGTGGAGCAGCGGTTCGACGACGCGGAGCGCGCGATGGCGTCTTCCGGACCTGAGGGGCCCGCCGTCGAGGAACTCCGGATGCTGCCGGCCACCATCGCGATGTACCGCGCCTCGCTGGCGCAGGCAATGGGCGATGTGGCCGGTACGTCGGCCCACGCACGGAAGGCCCTTGAGCTGGGGGCGCCGGACCACCACTTTGCGCGCGGCGCGGCGGGCGCCTTCCTGGGGCTGGCAGCCTGGGCGGAGGGCGATGTGAAGGAAGCGCTGCAGACCTTCAAGGAGGCCGTTGCCAGCCTGCACGCAGCCGGAAACTTGCTGGACGAGCTCAGCAGCACCGTCATCCTCGCGGACATGTGGCTGGCCGCCGGCCGGCCGGGCGAGGCGCGCCGAATCAGTGAGCGTGCCCTGCGGCAAGCTGACGCCGGAGGCCACTCGATGCTGCGGGCAAGCGCCGAGCTGCACGTGGCACTCAGCGAGATCAGCCGGCGCGGCGGGGACCTCCGCGGCGCCAGGAACCACCTCAAGGCCGCCGCGGAATTCGTCCACAAAGGGCCCATGACCGAGAGCCGCTACCGGTGGTTCGTTGCGAGCGCGCTGGTGGCCGAGGACGAGGGCGACCCGGACCCCGCCGTCAACTTCCTGGATCAGGCGGAGCAGCTTTTCCGTCCCGGGTTTTTCCCGGAGGTACGCCCCATTCCGGCCATCAAAGCGCGGGCGTGGGTGCGCCGGGGCAACTTGTCCGGCGGCGCCGGCTGGGCACGTGCTGCGGGTGTATCCGTCTCAGACGAGGCCAGCTATATGCAGGAGTACAACCACCTCACCCTGGTCCGGCTGCTGATTGCCCAACAGCGGGCCCGCCCGGACGGGGACGCCGCCCACGGCGTGATGGGCCTGCTGGACCGCTTGCTCGCCAGCGCCACCGCCTCCGGACGGGAGGGGAGTGTGGCGGAAATCCGCATGCTCCAGGCTCTCGCCCACGAGGCGTTGGGCCAGCACCGCCAAGCACATGTGGAGCTCCGTGCTGCGCTTGCCGGACCGCCCGAACCGGAAGAACATGTGCGGCTGTTCCTGGACGAAGGGCAGCCCATGATCGAGCTGCTTCGAGCAGTCACGCGCGACCCTCCGGATGACGCAACGCACGACGGCGGCGCTGCCGCCCACGCACAACGTCTCCTCACCTTGGGCGCGCCCCCGCACTCAGCACCTCCGCTGACGACACCCGCGCACCCGGCAACGGGGCACCAGAGTGAGCATCCGGCGTCGGACGTTGACCCGCTGAGCGAGCGGGAACTGCAGGTCCTCCGGCTCCTCGACAGTGAACTAAGCGGTCCGGAGATCGCCCGCGCGCTGTTCATTTCGCACAACACGCTGCGCACGCACACCAAACACATCTTCACCAAGCTCGGCGTCTCCAGCCGCCGGGCGGCCGTACGCCGCGCACGCGAAAGCGGCATGCTGTAGCGGCCCAGGTTTCACCCTGTCAGTCACATCATGGGGTGACGCGCGCTCACCCCGTCGGTCCCTACCTTGGAGGTAGCCGGCAGCGCCCCGCTGCCGCAGGAAGACCATTCAGGGAGCCGGACATGTCCATCACCACCACGAAACTCACCCGCTGGGCAGGCCTGAGCGCGGCCGCCGCGGGCCTGCTGTTCATCGGGGTCCAGATCAACCACCCCCACCTGGACGCACAGTTTGCCACCACCACGGAGTACACGGTCCGCCAGATGCTGAAGGTGCTCATGGCCGGCCTGTCACTCATCGGCATCACCGGCATGTACCTGCGCCAGGTGACGCAGGCCGGAGTGCTCGGGCTGGTGGGCTACCTCGTGTTTGGTGCCGGCTACCTCATCATGATCAGCGTCGAAGTCATCGGGGCGGTTGTCCTGCCGACCGTCGCCCGCACGGAACCGGGCTACGTCAACGACATTTTTGCCACCGTCATGGGCGACCCCGTGACCGGCGACATCGGCCTGATGTTCGGCCTTAACCTGGCCTCCGCCGCTACCTTCCTCGGCGGCGGCCTCATCTTCGGCATCGCACTCTTCCGTGCCAAGGTGCTCGCACGCTGGGCAGCGGCGCTACTCGCCGTCGGGTCCGTGGCCACCCTCTTCCTCCCGCTACTGCCGCAGGTCAACGACAGGCTGTTCGCTGTGCCCATCGGCGTGGCGCTGATCGGACTGGGTTACTCGCTCTGGAACGGGCTGCGCACGACGGCGGGCCGGACCCTGCCGGGCGCCGTCAGTTCGCCGGTCCAGCCGGAAGCCGCGAAGTGACAACCGCGGCGCCTGCCCGTGTGAGGGCACCATGAGTGCCTTCCCAAACCAAGAGGTGCCCACCCGATACGACATTCGTATCGGCGGGCACCTGGACCAGCACTGGTCGGCCTGGTTCGACGACCTCGCGGTGACCCCTGAAGCCGACGGCACCACGAAGTTGAGTGGGTTCGTCGCCGATCAGGCCGTGCTGCACGGGGTGCTCACAAGGATCCGGGACCTGGGGCTGGTCCTGATCTCCGTGGAAGCCGGGGAGGCTAAGGGCCCCTAGCTGTTTTCAGGCTTGGCTACGCTGTCCGGGTCCTCCTGCTTGGCCGGCTCATCGGAGAGGCCTTCGGGCGTAAGGTCCAGGTTCTGCGGATCCGCAGGCTGTTCCGGGGCTTCGCCGACTTCCGCGGCTTTGGGCTTTCCGGTGTCGTCCAGGGCCGGGTTGGCGCCTTCGACGCCGGTGGGGTCCTGCGTTCCGCCGGTGTTGGCGGAAGCCGCGTCTGTGGAGTCAGGGTTGGCGTCCGGGTTGGAGTTGTCGGGCTGAGTGGTGTCGTTCGGCATGGAAGTCCCTCTCTGCGTAGTGCAACGTGTCCGCCGACTCTATGCAGGCCTGGGCCCCTGACGCAACGGACCGTGGAAAGTACTTGACGCAATGGAAAGTACTTTCCTAGACTGGGCGCGTCAGCAACCGCCACGGAAAGGCACCACCATGGACGAGGCAACCCAACGCCCCACCCCAGCCGAGGCGCAGGAACTCCTCGCGAAGGCGCAGTCAATCAGTGCCACCTCCGTCAACGCAGCAGCGTGGCCCGTTGCCATGGTCTTCACCAGCCTCGCCATCCTGGGCTCCATGCTCATGATCGGCATGCACATCGTGTCCCACACCGGCTACGGGGCTCCTACCCTCGCCACCGCAGTCGGAATATGGGCCGCGGCCACGGCGTGCATCTGGCCCATGTTCCAGACGTCCACCAAAGCCGGGTACACCAAGCGGTTCCTGACGTCATTGATTGCCTATATGGTCCTGTACGGCGTTGCACTGGGGGCCGGAGTCAGCCTCTTCCGCGACGGGAACCTCTGGTATTACGCAAGCGCCGCCGTCGTACTCGCAGGAGTGGGCCTGGCAGGAGCATTCCGCGAGCTGCGGGCATGAGTACGGCCGCGGATCATCCCCGCCACCGGCTTAATGACCTTATCCACGCGCCGGTGCGTTTCTCCATCATGGCCGCCCTGGGCGGCGCGGAATCGATGGATTTCAGGGACCTGCGGGACGCCATCCAGGTCAGCGACTCCGTCCTCAGCAAGCAGTTGGCCGTCCTGGAAAAGGCCGGCTATGTGAAGATCGGGAAGAGCTTTGCGGGCAAGATGCCGCGGACCTCAGCGAGCGTGACTCCTGCCGGGCGGACGGCCTGGGACGGGCATCTGCAGACCCTGCGGGACATCGCGGGAGGCTGACATCACCCTTGCCGGTCCCGCCCAACACGCGCCGGCCCCACCTATAGTGGCAGTAACCACGCCAGCAACGCTCAGGAGGCCCGCATGCTTGTGCTCGTCATCAATTCCGGCTCGTCCTCGCTCAAGTACCAGGTGCGCGATGTCGCCGCCGGCAGTGTGCTGACCGAGGGGCTGATCGAGAAGATCGGCATGGGCAACGGCGGTGGCGGGGACGGCGAAATCGAAGGTCCCCGCGACCACGCGGAGGCGCTGGAGCAGGTGGATGCGGCAATCCATGCGGAGCTCGGCGACCTGGACCTGGAGGCGGTGGGACACCGGGTGGTGCATGGCGGGGAGCGGTTCGCCGAACCTGTCCTGATCGACAATGAGATCGCCCGCGCCATCGAGCGGCTGAACCCGCTGGCCCCGCTGCACAACCCCGCCAACGTCCTGGGCATCCGCGCCATCACCAAGAAATGGCCGGACCTGCCGCAGGTTGCCGTGTTCGACACCGCTTTCCACCGCAGCCTCCCCGAGCACGCCTGGCGGTACGCCGTCCCCGATGAGCTCTACGCCAACCACGGCATCCGCCGCTACGGTTTCCATGGCACCTCGCACGAGTACGTCACGCACCGGGCCGCCGGGCTGCTGGACGTTCCGGTGGGAGAGTTCGACGGCGTCATTGCCCACCTGGGGAACGGCGCCTCGGTCACGGCCATCCGGGGCGGCAAATCCGTGGACACGTCCATGGGCTTCACGCCGCTTGAAGGGCTGGTGATGGGCACGCGCTCGGGCGACCTGGATCCCTCCATCCTGGTGTTCCTCGGGCGGGCCGGCTGGACCCCGGAGGACCTGGACTCCATGCTCAACCGTGAATCGGGGCTTAAGGGCCTGGCCGGGAACAACGACATGCGCTCCGTGGTGGAGGCCGCCGAGGCCGGCGACGCCAAGGCGTCCATGGCGCTCGCGGTCACGTCCTACCGGCTGGCCAAGTACATCGGCGGCTATCACGTGGCCGTCGGCGGCGCGAAGGCGCTCGTGTTTACCGCTGGCATTGGCGAGAATTCGCACCAGTTCCGCGCCTTGGTAGCGGACAAGCTGGGAGCGCTGGGCATAGAGCTCGACGCCGGCCTGAACAGTCAGCGGTCCAAGGAACCGAGGGTGATTTCCACACCCGAGTCGGCGATTCCGGTTTTGGTGGTGCCCACCGACGAAGAGCGTGCCATCGCGGAGGCGACTGCCGCCGTCGTCCACTCGTCGGTTGCTCCGTAACGGCCCTTTTGGGCGCCCAAAAGGGCCCTTACGGAGCAGTGGTTGGGGGTGCGGGTAGCGTTCAGTCCATGCCTGAGATCATTTTGCCGATCCACACCGACCGCCTGATCCTGCGCCGCTTCGAGGCAGGCGACCTGGCGGCCTTCCATGCCTACCACTCCTTGGCGGAGACCGCCCGTTTCCTGCCACGGGAGGCCAAGACGTATACCCAGTCCATGGAGTACGTCGGGAAATATGCCAACTTCACCTTCGAGAAAGAGGGCGACTGGCTGGCCTTGGCTATCGAGGCCCGGGACTCGCCCGGGCTGCTTGGCGAGGTGGTGCTTAAATGGCTGGAGGGGACCGGGCAGGCCGAAATCGGCTGGAGCCTGGCGCCTGAGGCCCGCGGCAAGGGGATCGCAGCAGAGGCGGCCGAGGCCTTGCTGCGGCTGGGCTTCGAGGACCTGGGTTTCCATCGGATCGATGCCAAGCTGGATGCGCTCAACACCACCTCCGCGGCTCTTTGCGGACGGCTGGGCATGCGCCTGGAATCTCGCCAGGTGGACAAGTGGCGTTACAAGGGCCAGTGGGCCACGGAGCTGGTCTACGCGATCCTTGAGGATGAGTGGCGCGCCCGGCACGAATAACCCCATCGGTTGCTCCGTAACCGCCCTTTTGAGCGCTCAAAAGGGCGCTTACGGAGCAACCGATGGGTGTTAGGTGGCGAGGTCCATGGTGGTGAGGCGCAGCCACAGCCAGAGACGCTTCTGCGGGTCGTCCAGGTCGAGGTTGAAGTCCTTGGCCAGGCGTGAAACCCGGTAGCGCACGGTGTTGTTGTGCACGTGCAACAGCGAAGCCATCGCGGTGACGTTGCCGTTGGACTCCAGATAGGCCCGCAGGGTGGCCAGATAGTCAGTCTGTTGGCCGGCATCGTGACCCTGGATCCGGGTGATGTCGTCGACGTCGGACAGCCCCGTGTCGGCGATGAACGCCCCGACTTTCAACAGGCTCAGCGGGATCCGGTAATCCTCGAACAGCCCGGCGGCGGGGGACCGATCCCGAAGCAGGTACTGCAGCGTCTGCAGCGCTTCGGATCGTGAGCCCGGCAAGTCCTCAACGTGAGGGGCGATGCCACCCACCGCAGCGATGAGCGGGTAGGAGCTGATGGTGTGGGAGTAGGCGCCGATCTCCTGGATCACCCGCCGGTGGACCGCCCTCGGTGTGGTTCCCTCGCAGGGCAGCAAGGCGTAGACCACGGAGTCGATGAGGGCGCTGTGGCTGGTGTTGAACTGGATGTTGCAGACAGTGGTGACCAGATGCAGCAGCCGTTGGATCTCCCGGACCGATTCGAGGCTCCCCGTTTCGGGGCGGACGATCGAAAATGCCGCGACGGCGAGACCGTTGGCCGCATCGAGTCCGAGCTGGGCGGCCGCAAACGAGGCATGCTCGGGGTCATCCATCAGCGTGCGGATCAGGTCCCCGTTCCGGCGTTCGCCGAAGTCCGACGCCGAGCGGGCGTGCAGCATGTGGAGGCCGGCCAGCGGTGCCATTCTGTCGAGGGCGTTCAGTGCCGCCTCCCGCTTGCCTTCGCCCGGGTCGATGACCCAGATCGATCCCAGCAGTTCCCCGCCGGCCCTGACGGCGAGGGCGAGCCTTGCCATTTCCTCGCCCTGTTCGGGGATCAGCACCGCGCCTGCGGACGCGTAGACGATCTTAAAGTCCGTATCGAAGGCCGGTGACTGGATTTCCTGCAGGGAAAGGGTGGTCACCCGGCGCAGTTCGTCCACCGGCTGGCCCGGCAAAGTGGAGTATCCCAGCACGCGACCCAGCGGATCCACGATGCTGGTTGCGCCGCTGGCGAGCGATGCTGCTGCATTGGCGAACGCGTAAAGGTCCCCGAGGCGGACTCCGGAGACCGAATCTGCGGCGGCCCCCATGACGGAGGCCTTGGCCAGGGTCACCAGGCGTGTCCAGTCCACCTGGTCGGGTGCAACGAGAACGGCCAGGCTGTGCCGGACTGCAGCTGACCGAAGCGGTTCCATCGGCGTTCCGTGGGCTTTAACGATCACGGCAGCGGCGTTACTGTTGGCCGCCCGGTGCAGCAGCTGGTCGAAGTCCACGGAGCCGCACACCAGCCCCACGGCCAGGATGATGCGGTCATCGAGGCTTGTCCATTCGTCCAGGGGGTCGTACATCAGGACATCCGAGACCGCATGATCAAGATTTTCCGGCGTGGGGTTGGCATGAACCAGGTCGGCCTGCATGAGCTGGATGCAATCGGACAGGCGCACCACCGACCCGTGGAGATCGCCTTCTGTCAGGCCTGGTCCTGCAGTATTCATACCTGGAATTTATCACAGGCTTAAGCAGAATCTTTTGGTCGAACTCACATATAGACCGCACGAGATCTGCGTCACCATTGAGGAAGCGGCGGACAGAGAAGTCCCGCGAAGACCCCCAGAGGATTAGCAATGAAATTCAAAGACATCACGGCGCTGGCCACGGTTCAAGGCCCTGCCCGGACCGAAGCGGAACGCCTGTCCCGGCGTTGCTACAGCGTTGAGGACATGAGGAAGCTCGCAGCGAAGCGGCTTCCCGGCAGCATTTTTGACTACATTGAGGGCGGCGGGGAGGACGAGGTGTCGCTGCGGCGCAACCTCTCGTCCTTCGACGACTGGTCCTTCCTGCCGAAGTGGGGATCGGTGGAAAACTTTGACCTCAGTTCAACACTTCTCGGTGGCCCGGTTTCCATGCCCCTGACGCTCGCCCCCACCGGTGGCACCAGGCTCTTCCATCCCGCCGGCGAAAAAGCCGCCGCCCGCGCAGCCGAAGATGCCGGGGTCCCTTACGGCCTGGCGCATCTGAGCACGACGCCGATGGAACAGGTGACTGCCGCCGCCCCCGGCGGCCGGCGCTGGTTCAACATCGAACCGATGCGGGACAAGGTGGAGCTGCAGGCGGTCCTCGACCGGGCTGCAAAGGCGGGCTACGAAGCCCTCCTGGTCAACGTCGACTGCCGGGCCATCGGCCACCGCGAACGCGACTACCGCAACGGGTTCACCGCGCCGCCGTCCATCAAGCTGAAGACCGTTGTCGAAGGTGCCCTGCACCCCCGGTGGGCCCTTGGGTTCCTGGCCAATGACGCCATCGCCTTCCCCAACCTGGATGCGGAGGTCACCGAAGGTCCGCTTTCCAGTACGCCTGACATGTGGCGGACGCTGCTTGCCGGTTCGTACGAACCCACCGACTGGGATGACATCCGGGACCTGCGGGCACGCTGGAACGGCCCCATCATCCTCAAGGGCGTGGTCAATCCCCGCGACGCCGTCCTGGCCGCCGAGATCGGCATCGACGCCATCCAGGTCAGCAACCACGGCGGCCGGCAACTCGATCACATGGCCTCAGCCCTGGACGTGCTCCCGGACATCGTGGACAGGGTGGAAGGCCGGCTTGAAATCATCGTCGACGGCGGCATCCGCCGGGGCTCGGACATCGTCAAGGCCATCGCCCTCGGCGCCGACGCCTGCTCCATCGGCCGTCCGTACCTGTACGGCCTCGCAGCAGCCGGCCAGGCCGGCGTTGCCCACATCCTCAGCCTCTTCCAGGCCGAGATGACCCGCACCATGATGCTCCTCGGAGTGTCCACCATCCAGGAACTCCGGCTGGAAGGCCGCGACCTGATCCGGCACCGCACCGCACCCCTCACCTCGCCAGCGCAGGACGCCCCGGCCGCACTCCAGGGCCTGGCAGAAATGAGCACCCCCTGATGAAAACTCTCTCTGTACCCCTGCGGCCTGAACGCTGCCGCCCCGGCGCGCCTGCCGCCGTCGGACGCGCCGCCGTCGTGACCGCAGCGCTGATGCTGGCCGTTACGGCCTGCGGGACGCAGGTGCCCGCTTCCTCAACGTCCGACGCCGGGCAGGGCACCGGTGTGCCGGCCGTCGCGGTCAACGAGGCTGCGGCGCAGTTGCTCCCGGACTCCATCAAGGCCACCAAGGTGCTGCGCGTGGCGATCCCGACCAACGAGCCGCCTACTCAGTTCTACCGGGAGGGCACCCAAGAGATGACGGGCACCAACCCGGACGTCGCGCGCCTGATCGGGGAGGCCCTGGGCGTGAAGGTGGAAATCCAGGTGACCAATTTCGACTCCATCATTCCGGGGATGGCCGCGGGCCGGTACGACATGACCGTCTCCTCCATGACCCCCACCACCAAGCGCATGGAGGTCCTGGATTTTGTGGACTACATGCAGATGGGCAATTCCATCGCCGTGCCCGGCGGCAACCCCCTGGGGATCAACGGCGAAGTGTCCCTGTGCGGCAAGAAGGTGGGCCTCCTGACCGGTTCCTACCAACTCGCCGTCAACGTCCCGGCCATCGATGAAAAGTGCACTGCGGCCGGCAGCGGCACCATTCAGCGAAGCGAGTTCCAGGACACGCGGCAGGCCATCTCCGCGCTGACCAGCGGGCGGCTCGATGCCGTCCTGGCGGATTCACCCATCCTCGACTTCGCCGCCAAGCAGAACCCGCAGATCGAGATCGCCTCGAAGTACGACTTCACGCCGGTGGGGGTCGGCATGCCGAAGGACTCCGGCATGGTCAAGGCCGTTTCCGCGGCGCTTTCCGAGGTGGTCAAGAGCGACTCCTACCTCCAGGTGCTGGGCAAGTACGGCCTCGAATCCAGCGCCATCACCGACCCCCGCGTCAATTTCGCCCAATAGGACGTGAACATCATGCAGCAACAATCAATCCCTGACACCAGGGCGGAAAGCCCGACGGCGGCCGCGGACTCGATCCCGGTGGTGCCGCTCCGGCACCCGGTCCGGTTAGCCATCGCCGTCGTCCTTATTGTTATCGCCCTCAGCGCGGCCTGGGATGTGGCCGTGAACCAGCGGTACCACTGGGACGTGGTGGTCTCCTACCTCTTCGCCCCGCAGATCCTGGCCGGCGCGGGGCTGACGGTCCTGCTCACCGTGGTGTCCATGACGGCCGGCATCGCCCTCGGCACGGTCCTCGCAGTCATGCGGCTCTCGGCGAACCCGATCCTGAGCACCCTCAGCCGGGGCTACATCTGGTTCTTCCGCGGCACACCGCTGCTGGTCCAGCTGATCTTTTGGTACAACATTGCAGCCCTCTACCCGGTGATTGCCTTCGGCCTTCCCTTTGGCGGCCCGTCCCTGGTCCTCGGTTCGGCGAACGTGCTCATCTCCCCGCTGGCCGCCGCGTTGCTGGGACTGTCCCTGAACGAGGCCGCCTACATGGCAGAGATCATCCGCGGCGGCATCGGATCCGTGGACAAGGGCCAGTACGACGCCGCTCGGGCCCTCGGCATGGACGGCGGAAAGCTCATGCGCCGGGTCATCCTGCCGCAGGCGATGCGCGTAGTCCTGCCGCCCACCGGCAACCAGGTGATCTCCATGCTCAAGGGCACGTCCCTGGTGAGCGTCCTCGCGATCTCGGACCTGCTGTACTCGGCCCAGATCATCTACGCCACCAGCTACCAGACCATCGCGCTGCTCATCGTCGCCAGCCTCTGGTACCTGCTGATGACCACCATCCTGAGCTTCTTCCAGACCAAACTCGAACGGCGGTACGGCCGCGGCTTCGACGCGGCGCCGCGGCGGAGACGCCAGCCCAAATTCCCGCAGCACACCGCCCGGCACACCGTTCCGGCCCACATCCAGGCCCAGCCAGAGACAAGGACAGCATCATGAACACCGCCATGGTGGAAGCCCAGGGAGTCCGCAAGAACTTCGGTTCAACGGAAATCCTCAAGGGCATTGACCTGAGGATTGAGCGCGGGTCCGTGACCTGCCTGATTGGACCGTCCGGTTCCGGGAAGACCACCTTCCTCCGCTGCATCAACCACTTGGAGAAGGTCGACGCCGGACGGCTGTACGTGGACGAGCACCTGGTGGGCTACACCGAGCGCAACGGCCGGCTCTATGAAATGAAGGAACGCCAGACAGCCCGCTCACGGCTGAACGCGGGCATGGTCTTCCAGCGGTTCAACCTCTTTCCGCACATGACCGTGCTGGAGAATGTGGTGGAAGCGCCCGTCCACGTGCTCGGCCGTCCCCGGAACGAGGTCACAGCCGAAGCCCAGACGCTGTTGGACCGCGTCGGGCTTGGCGACCGCGGGCACTCCTACCCCCAGGAACTCTCCGGCGGCCAGCAGCAACGGATCGCCATTGCACGGGCGCTGGCCATGAAGCCCAAGCTCATGCTGTTTGACGAACCCACCTCGGCGCTCGATCCGGAACTGGTGGGCGAAGTCCTCGACGTTATGAAGTCCCTGGCCGAGGCCGGGATGACCATGGTGGTGGTGACCCATGAACTTGGCTTCGCCCGCCAGGTCAGCGACCAGGTGGTCTTTATGGACCAGGGCGTCGTGGTGGAAAGCGGACCCCCTGAGCAGGTCCTTGGCTCCCCGCAGCACGAACGCACGCGGGCCTTTCTGTCCAAGGTCCTCTAAGAACATCACCCACCTGGCCGGGCCCTATCTGCCTGGCCAACCCGAAAGGAAACAGCACCATGCTTCGACAGCAGGTCACCACAGAACTCGCACCCATGCCCGCGGGACCCTACTCCCAGGCCATCGCCGCCAACGGGTTCCTCTTCACTGCCGGCCAGACACCCCACCACCCCGTCACCGACCACACCGTGGGCACCACCATTGAGGAGCAGACAGTCCAGGCCCTGGAGAACCTGGCCGCCGTCCTGGCCGCGCACGGCCTGGACTTCTCCCACGTCGTCAAAACCACGGTCCATCTCCACCACCCGGGCCGGGACTTCGCAGGCTTCAACGCCACCTACGAACGCTTCGTCAAAAACCCGTACCCCGCACGAACAACAGTCGGCTCGTTCCTCGGCGATTTCCTGGTCGAGATCGACGCCGTCGCAGCCCTCCCCGAAAGGACATCATGATAAGCCTCAACCGCGACGTGGTGGTGGTGGGAGCCGGACTTTCCGGCTTGACCGCGGCCCGCGAACTGAAGAAAGCCGGCTTCACCGTCGCCGTGCTGGAAGCGCGCGACCGCGTGGGCGGCCGCACCTGGACGGACACCGTTGACGGTGCGGTGCTGGAAGTCGGCGGCCAGTGGGTGTCCCCGGATCAGGCCGTGCTGCTTGACCTGCTGGACGAGCTGGGCCTCAAGACGTACTCCCGCTACCGCCGCGGCGAGTCCGTGTACATCGGCGCCGACGGCAAACCCGTGCGCTACACCGGCTCCTTCCCGGTGGACCCGGCCACCGCCGTCGAGATGGACAAGCTCGTTGCCCTCCTGGATGGGCTGGCAGCGGAAATCGGCGCCACTGAGCCGTGGGCGCATCCCAAGGCCCGCGAACTGGACACGGTTTCGTTCCACCACTGGCTGCGGGCCAACTCGGACAACGAGGAAGCCTGCAACAACATCGGCCTGTTCATCGCCGGCGGCATGCTCACCAAACCCGCGCACGCCTTCTCCGCGCTCCAGGCCGTGCTGATGGCTGCCTCCGCCGGGTCCTTCAGCCACCTCACGGACGAGGACTTCATCCTGGACAAGCGCGTGGTGGGCGGGATGCAGCAGGTCTCGTTGCTGCTGGCACAGGAGCTGGGCGACGACGTTGTGCTTAACAGTCCGGTGCGCACTATCAACTGGGAGGACGCCGGAGCTGGAGACGGCCACGGTGAGAGCCGCCGCGTCAGCGTGGTGTCCGAGCGCACCACCGTGAACGCCCGGTTCGTGATCATGGCCGTGCCGCCCAACCTGTACTCGCGCGTGTCCTTCAACCCGCCCCTGCCGCGCCGCCAGCACCAGATGCACCAGCACCAGTCGCTGGGCCTGGTAGTCAAGGTCCATGCCGTCTACAGCACGCCGTTCTGGCGCCAGGACGGTCTTTCCGGGACCTGCTTCGGCGCCGGGTCGCTGGTCCAGGAGGTCTACGACAACACGAACCACGGCGACACCCGGGGAACGCTGGTGGCATTTGTCTCCGATGAAAAGGCCGACGCCGTCTTCGAGCTGGGTGCCGACGAACGCAGGCGCGTGGTGCTGGAGTCGATCGCCGGGTACCTGGGGGACCAGGCGTTGGAGCCCGAGGTGTACTACGAATCGGACTGGGGCGCCGAGGAATGGACCAGGGGCGCTTATGCCACCAGCTACGACCTGGGCGGGCTCCACCGTTACGGGAAGGACCAGGCCACTCCCGTGGGCCCCATCTACTGGTGCTCCTCTGACATCGCCGCCGAAGGCTACCAGCACGTGGACGGCGCCATCAGGATGGGCCGGCTGACTGCAGCACGGGTCTGCGACGCCGCAGGTGTGGCCGAGCCTGCGCACCTTGCGTTCACTGCCAGTTCCGGGGCCGGATGCTTGGCTCCTCTAGCGTCTCGGTGGTAAGACGGCACGCAATTGAGGCCGTCACAGCAACGAGAGGCAACAGTGACTTCACGCATCAACCAGCCCACACTCAGCAGGCGGGCGGCCCTCGCAGCAGCGGGAACGCTCGGGGCGCTGGGAATCACAGTGTCCGCCGCGGCCGCCGGCAAGGCCGCGCCTGGTGCGAAGGCGCCGAAGCCCACCCTGGCTTTCCGCCCGGACGGGAAGTTCAAAGTGGTGCAGTTCAATGACACCCAGGATGACGAGCAGACGGACCGCCGCAGCATTGAAGTCATGGAGCGGACCCTGGATGCGGAGAAGCCGGACTTCGTGGTGATCAACGGCGACGTCATCAACGGCGGATGCGACACGGAGCTGGACGTCAAGCAGGCGCTCAACCACGTGGTCAAGCCCATGGAGAGCCGGCAAATTCCGTGGGCTGTGACCTTAGGAAACCATGACGAGGATTCGGCGCAGAAAACAGGGATGACCGAGGCCAAGATGCTGCAGTTCCTGCAGAGCTACGCCTATAACGTGAACGCCGACTCGGTGCCGGGCCTGACTGGTACCTCCAACTCGCAGCTGCTGGTCCAGTCCTCACGGTCGAAGGACCCGGCCTTCGGCCTCTGGCTCATCGACACCGGCCGGTACGCCCCGGACGCCATCAACGGCCAGAACTTCGAGGGCTACCCGGACTGGGACTGGGTGCGCATGGACCAGGTCACCTGGTACCGGAACCAGTCCATCGCCACGGAGAAGAAGTACGGAAAGAAGATCCCCTCGCTCATGTGGGGCCACATCGCCCTGCACGAGCACCGGAACATGTGGTTCGCCAGCATTGACTCGCGTACCGCCGCCGACCACGCACGCGCCGTCGCAAAGCACAGCATCGTCGGCGAGCGCAATGAGGATGAGTGCCCGGGCCCCTTCAACTCCGGCCTGTTCAGCGCCTTCCTGGAGCGCGGGGACGTCCGGGGCTACTTTGTGGGGCACGACCACGTCAACACCTACGTCGGTGACTACTACGGCGTGCAGCTTGGCTACGGTCCCGGCACCGGATTTGGCGCCTATGGACTGGACGGCGCAGGGCGAAACCGGCTGCGTGGCGCCCGCGTCTTCGAAATGGACGAGAGCCACCCGGGAATCTACAAGGACACACGGCTGGTCTTCGCGAAGGACTTTGGCATTGACCTGACGGCGAACGACCAGCCGATCGTTCCACTCCCGCTGGACCCGGCCCAAAGCTGATCGGTTGCTCCGTAACAGCCCTTTAGACGGCCCAAAACGGCGGTTACGGAGCAATGGATGAGGCCCCTCCCGGCCCGGGCGGCGAGCGATCACGCGGTGGGTTCAGCCGCCGGGGCGGGGGATGCGGGCGGCAACTTCGGCGGCGTCCTCAAAGCTGAGCGGTGCGTTCTGCCGGAATGCGGCGTCGGCGTCGGCGCGGAGCACGTCTGCGGCCAGGATACGAACGTGGACCAGCTCGTCGTGGTGCTCGCTGCAGGCCAGGACGTCACCGCGCACCAGGGCCCGGCGGGAATAGTTGCCGGGGGATTCCTGGAAGATGACCCACCAGGGATCGCCGGCGGCGTCCAGGAACAAGATGCCGCCCCGGGGCAAATACGCGGTGCCGTCCACGCCGCGGCCCTGGAACCCTACTACGTCCTCCGGCGGAGCTGCGAACCTGACCCCGCCCGCTCCGTCCACGTCACGCCAGTTCATCGGGACACTCCGCTCAGCCCACGTGGACCCAGGGGCGGTTGGTGACCTCCGGCACGGCCTCGCGCAGGACTTCCCGGGTGACGGGAGCGATCTCGCCCTCGCCGAGGAACAGGAACCGCAGGAGATTCGTCACCGGATTCCCCTCAGTCCAGCGGAAATAGATGTGGGGCATCAGCCCGGTCACGTCCCTGATGTGGAGCAGCACCGAGGCGATGGTGTTCGGAACCACGGGGCCGTGGACTTCCAGGATCCGGTAGCCGTGCCGTTCCACGCCGTGGACTTGCAGTTCGGTCTCGAAGTCCGAGGAGTCGTCCACGATCACTTCCAGGAACAGAGCCTGGTGGTCCAAGGGAAGATGGCTGACTTCGATCGCCGAGGTGAGCTTGTCCTCGTACGCGGCAGCGCTGGTCCGGAGCGGTTCGTGGGAAATGATGGCCAGGGGCCCGTCCACCACCTCAGACATGAACTCCAGTGCCTGCCGGTCCATGTGCACATGGGTGGCGTGCAGTTCGAAGGAGCGGCGGATCCGCGACAGCAGGGAGATGATGATGATCCCGGCGATGAAGACCGCGGCGATTCGGATGCCTTCGGGGCGTTCGAAGATGTTCGCGACGGTGGTGTAAATGAAAACCACGGCGATGACGCCGAACCCGACTGAGCGTTTGCGCTGCCGGCTGCGCCGGGCGGAGAGCGTGACCGCCACAGATGCCGATGTCATCAGCACCAGCACGCCGGTGGCGTACGCGCCGCCCTGGGCATCGACGTCGGCCTTGAACAGGAAGGTGATGACGAACCCGATCACAGTGAACACCAGAACCAGGGGACGAACGGCTTTGGCCCATCCCGGCGCCATGCCGTAGCGCGGCAGGTACCGCGGCACCAGGTTCAGCAGCCCGGCCATGGCGGAAGCACCCGCGAACCAGAGGATGGCGATGGTGCTGATGTCGTAGACCGTGCCGAAGCCGACGCCCAGGTATTCGTGCGCCAGGAAGGCCAGGGCCCGGCCGTTGGCCTGGCCGCCGGGCTGGAATTCCTCCTGCGGGATCAGCACCACGGTGATGAAGGAGGTGGTGATCAGGAACGCGCTCATAATCACCGCGGCTGTGGTCAGCAGCCGCCGGGCGCCTTTGATCCGGCCCGCGGGGTTCGCCTCGGTGTCGGTTTCCGCTCCCCGGATCTGCGGCATGACGGCCACCCCGGTTTCAAAACCCGACAGGCCGAGCGCCAGCTTCGGGAAGACGAGCAGCGCGATGCCGATCACCATGAACGGGTTGCCGTGAGAGGTGGTCAGTGCCTGCCACCAGTCGGCTACGGCAACGGTGTGGGTGAATACTTCCGCCAGCGTCAGGACAACGACGACGGCGTTGAGCCCCAGATAGATGACCACGAGGACAACCGCGACGCCGATGGCTTCCTTGAACCCGCGCAGGAACACGGCCGCGAGCAACGCCAGCAGGAAGAGGGTGACGCCGATGTTTTGTCCCGCCAGCCAGCCGGGGGCCAGGGGGTTCTGGATCAGGTGGGCGGTGGCGTCGGCGGCGGACAGGGTCATGGTGATCATGAAGTCCGTCGCTGCGAAGCCCAGCAGGACCAGGACGAAGAGTTTGCCGCTCCAGCGTGGCAGAAGCCGCTCCAGCATGGCGATGGAGCCTTCACCGCGGTGGCTTTCCCCGGCCACCCTCCGGTAGACCGGCAACGCGCCGAGCAGGGTGACGGCCACCAGCACGATGGTGGCCAGCGGGGAGATGACGCCCGCGGCAAGGGCGGCGATGGCGGGCTGGTAGCCCAGGGTGGAGAAGTAGTCCACACCGGTCAGGCACATGACCTGCCACCAGGTGTGCTTCTTTTCGTGGGCGGTGGTGACGCCGCCCGGGCCCTGATGCGTACCCTTGCTGTCCTGCAGCCCGAAGAGCAGCCAGTTCCGCAGGGCCGTCCTGCCGTGCGGACGCTGGGCCGACGGGTCTGTCGGGGTCCTGCTTAGCGTGGTCATGGAGTCCTTTCCGGGCCGCACACACGCACCCGCGATCACACTCCGAAGCTAACACCGGCGGAATATGGCGGCCCGGGAAAGACGAAATTATTGACGAATCATTTACGGCTCGAAGCGGTACCCCATGCCGGCCTCGGTGAGCAGGTGCCTGGGCCGGGCCGGGTCGGCTTCAAGCTTGCGGCGCAGCTGCCCCATGTACACCCGCAGGTAGTGGGTTTCGTTGCTGTAGCCCGGACCCCAGATCTTCGCCAGCATCTGCTGCTGCGTGATGAGCCGTCCCGGGTTGCGGACCAGCAGCTGCAGGATGGCCCACTCCCGCGGGGTAAGCCGTACCGGTGCTCCGTCGCGGACCACCTTCTGGCTGGCCAGGTCCACTTGGAAATCCCCGACGTCGATGGTCCTGGGTTGTTCGCCTCCGTCGGACGAACTGAGCCGGCGCTCGGCCACCCGCAAGCGCGCAAGGAGTTCGTCCAGCCCGAACGGCTTGGTCACGTAGTCATCGGCTCCGGCGTCGAGGGCCCGGACCTTGTCCACGGATCCGTGCCTGGCAGACAGCACAATGATCGGTGTGGTGCTGGAGCGGCGGATCCTGGTAATGACGTCCACCCCGTTGATGTCCGGCAGGCCAAGGTCCAGCACGATGATGTCCGGCCGGCTGTTTTCGGCGTGCTGGAGGGCGGCGGCTCCGTCCAGGGCGGTAAGCACCGTATATCCCTCGGCATGCAGATTGACCTGCAGCGCCCGCAGGAGCTGGGGTTCATCGTCGACGACGAGGACTGTTCTCATCGCCCACGGCCTTCTGTGGAGCGTCCTTCATCCGGGGACCTAACGTGGGCGTTCTCCAGTCCGTTGGAGAGAGGGAGCCGGATGACCATCGTCAGTCCACCGCCGGGAGTCGGTACGGCGGACAACTGGCCGCCCATTGCCTCGGTGAAACCCTTTGCGACGGCAAGGCCCAGGCCGATTCCGAGGCCGTCCGGGGCGTCGTCGAGGCGTTGGAAGGGCTCGAACATGGTGATGACATTCGCGGCGGGAACTCCCTGGCCGTGATCCACGATCCTCAGTTCGCCGCAGGGACGCCCGTCGATGGTGGCGGTTGCGGATCCGCCGGCGGGGCCCACTATGGCGACGTCGGAACCTGGTGCGTATTTCAAAGCGTTCTCTGCGATGTTGGCGATGACGCGCTCCAGCATGCCCAGGTCGGCGTCGATGAGGGGCATGTTCGGGGCGAGATCCACCCTGATGGCCCCGCCGGGGATTCCCCGCAGCGCTTCTTCGATGGCATCGCGCCAGGTCACGGCCGCGGTGAGCGGTGCCGCGGATCCGCTCGAAATCCTGGACATGTCGAGGAGGTTGCCCACCAGGGACTCCAGGCGGTCTGAATACGACTCGATGGTTTCGAGCATCTCGGCCTTGACCTCCTCCGGGAGCCGCTTATTCTGGCGCCGCAGGGCCGTGACGGCAAGCTTTATTCCTGCGAGGGGTGTCCGCAGGTCGTGGCTTACGGCGCGCAGAATGGACGTCCGGATGCTGTTGCCCTCAGCCAGCTTCGCCGTCTCACTCAGTTTGAGCTGGAGTGACTGACGCTGCCGCAGCAGGAGGAGATGGGACCCGTATGCCGTCAGCAGCCGCCGGTCTCCGGCGGTCAGGGCCCGGCCGGCGACCACCAGCGCAGTCGCCGGGTCCGCACGTTCAACGGCACCGGCGGCGGGATCAACGGAACCGGGGGACGGCGGGGGTGCCTTGCCGGAGTAGGCCTGAAGCGCCCAGTCTTCGCCGGTATCCGTACGCAGGGCATCCGCACGCAAGGTAAACAGCCCTGCCGACGGGACCTGGAAGGTCTTCCGGACCTTGTTAAGAAAGGCCGCCACCGTATCATCCTCGATCAGCGCATCCCGGGCCAGGTCAGCCAGAATTGCCGCTTCGGAGCGCGCACGGGCGGCTTCGCGGGCGCGCCTGGCCGAGAGCCCCACCAGCAGGGACACCGCAATTGCTGAGCCAAGGAAGACCAGCAGCGCGAAAATGTTCTGCGGATCCTTGATGCTGAACGTCCCTACCGGGTCCGTCTCGAAGTAGTTGAGCAGCAGGGCGTCCAGGAGCGCAGCCACCACCGCCGGCCAGAGGCCGCCGATGAAAGCCACGGCCATCACCCCGGTCAGATGGACCAGCACGTGCGTGGCAAGGTTGAGGTCCGGGGCACGGGAAAGCATTGCTGTGGCGAGTGCCGGCAGGAGCACGGCAAGAATGAAACCTGCCGTTGTCCGGGCGCGACCGAGCATCAGCGGGGCGGTTTTGGGCAGCCTCGTGAAGGTTTTGCCCACGCCGGGAGCCGCGACCGGCACTATGCG
Organism: Pseudarthrobacter sp. 01T43; assembly: GCF_056398665.1. Taxonomy (NCBI): domain Bacteria; kingdom Bacillati; phylum Actinomycetota; class Actinomycetes; order Micrococcales; family Micrococcaceae; genus Pseudarthrobacter; species Pseudarthrobacter sp. 01T43. The sequence continues at coordinate 88,611 of NZ_JBFTPV010000020.1, forward strand.
ATGAGTTTCCCTTGCCACATGGACAGTCTGTCAGTTGACGGGGCGCCGCGTGGCCGGGTTTTGTCGGATTCCGTGGTTGAGTTGCAGGGGCACAGGTTCCTCAACGCCCGGAGCGGACGACGGCGGCGGATCGCCTCATGCGTGCCGCGTCGGTGCCGGTGTGGAGGGCGCAGTGGACTGGCCGTCGCCGGTTTTGGTGGACGTGGCGCTGCCGTCTTCCCTGGCACTCGGATCGGACTGGACGATGGCGATGATCTGCGCCTTGTACGCCTCCAGCCGGGACTGGATCTCCGAAGGCGGGACGTTCCGAAGGTTGTTTCCGTACTCGTCGATTTCGGCCCACAGTGCTGACAGTTGCTCCATCCCGTCATCGCTGAGCCCACAGCCTCCCACAGTCAGGACCAACTGGCTGGCCAGCGCCTGGGTGTGGCATTCCCGGCAGTTGTAGTTCACGGCCGCGGAATGGTTCTCCGGAGCTATGACATGGGGGTGATCCACAATCAGGACCACCTGGAAGCCCACGGCCACGGCCGTGCAGCCTGTGCAGTTCGCGAAAGCATACGCTTCGTTGCTCGTCGTCACCGGATCGCCGTCTTCGGCCCAGACCAAATCGAACTCTGCGCTGTAGGCCGCTGAGCCGTCGGTGGTGTTCACCGCCAGGGCCTGGTTGCCGTCCCCTTGCGGGACGGCCGGCCGGGCGAAAGGGAACGCCCAGCGCGGCGCCGGACGTTTCCAGCCGGCAGGTACGGTCCGCATGGCCTGTTCAACGGTGCTGCCGGCTTTCCCGTCCCGGGGCACGGCACCGGACTGCGGAACCACCGGCGGGGTGGCGTCTGCCAGCGTTACGCGCTCGGACTGCTGGGCGGAACGGTACGTCCCGCCGTCGGGCCACGACGCCCCCGTGAGTCCGGCCAGAAGGGCCGCAGCGGCCGCCAGGGCAACGAAACTTGGCCCTGCCTTACCGCGGAATTCCCGCCAGAGTCCTGTCATCAACTGCTGGGCAACCATACTCACGTCACCTCGAGTCCGGCGCGGGTTGATCTGCCCCCAGCGGACAGCACTGCATCAGACAATGGTAAGCCTGGTTACCTTTTTCGTCACCGGTTGCTCCGTAACTGCCGTTATGGCCGCTGATAACGGCCGTTACGGAGCAACCGGTGGGGTTATTTGAGGCCGGCTCCCGGCAACAGCTCAACCGCGCCGAGGGAATCGGCGATGAACGCGTAGTCCCACGCCCGCTCGCGCCACTGGACGTACCGGCCCGACGCGCCGCCGTGGCCACCGTCCATTTCGATTTTCATCACGATCGGCGCTGTGCCGGTGGTCTTGTTTCGCAGCTCTTGGACCCACTTGGCGGGCTCCACGTAGAGGACGCGGGTGTCGTTGAAGGAGGTCACCGCGGCGATCTTCGGGTAGGCCACCTCCCTCACGTTTTCGTACGGCGAGTAGGAATTCATGTAGGCGTACACCTCAGGGTCGGTGATGGGGTTGCCCCACTCCTCCCACTCAAGGGCGGACAGTGGAAGCTCCGGGTCCAGAATGGACGTCAGCGGGTCCACGAACGGCACCTGCGCCACCACCGCGGCGTACTTTTCCGGCGCCAGGTTGGCCACGGCGCCCATCAGCAGGCCGCCCGCGGACCCGCCCATGGCCGCGATCCGGGCCGGATCCACCCAGCCCGAGTTCGCGAGCCAGTCGGTGGCGGCCACGAAGTCCGTGAAGGTGTTCTTCTTGGTGAGCTTCTTGCCGTCCTCGTACCAGTGCCGCCCCAGCTCACCCCCGCCGCGGATGTGGGCGATGACAAACACCACCCCGCGGTCCAGCAGCGACAGCCGCGCGATGCCGAAGCCGGGGTCCATGCTCAGCTCATACGAGCCGTACCCGTACACCAGGCCCGCCGCCGTCGAATCCTGCGTGATGCTCTTGTGCCGCAGCACGGAGAGCGGAATGCGGGTGCCGTCCGGGGCGTCGGCCCACTCCCGGCTGGCCACATAGTCGGCAGCGGAGTAGCCGCCCAGCACCGGGCTTTCCTTGCGGAGCAGCAGTTCGCCGGCGGACTGTGCCGGGGTGGGAAGGACGAAATCGTAGACGCGCGACGGCGTGAAATAGGACGTGTAACCCAGCCGGATCACCGGCGCCTCATAGTCGGATCCGCCGACGCCGGCCGTGTACAGTTCCTCGTCGAAGGCGGGTTCCACGGGTGCCTCCTGCGCCGGGGTTCCCAGCCCGGAAAGCCCCATCACCTGGACCCGCTCGATGGTGTCCTTGCGGACGGAGACGATCAGGTGCGTGGAGGTGACTCCGGCACCGTTGACGCGGACGTCGTCGGAATGTTCGACGACGGTGCTCCAGTGCTGCTCGGCGAGCGGCTTGGTGAGCTCGGTCGGGTCAACCAGGGAGACCATGGAGTTCACGGCGTTCCGGTTGTGCGTGATGATGATGCGCTCCTGCTTTCCGCCGTCAGGGCCGGTGAGCAGGAAGGGTTCGGCCTCGTAGAGCACGCGTTCGTCCCGCGAAATCACGGTGGCCAGGGCCGCCGTCGGGTCATCAAAACGAAGCAGCCGGGTCTCGCTGTACTCGGAGCAGCCGATGCCGAGCACGAGGTGACGCCTGTCAGAGGAGAGCTCAAAGCCCAGCCACATGGCGACGTCGTCCTCCTGGTAGATCACCTCATCGTCGGTGACGGGCGTGCCCAGCACGTGGGACTTGACCTGGTAGGGGCGCCAGGAATCATCCACCACCGTGTAGAAGATGCGGGTGCCGTCGGGGGAGAAGCTGACACCGTAGAAGACGTTCTCGATGACGTCCGGCAGGAGCTCGCCGGTCCGCAGGTCCTTGATGTGCAGGGTGAAGCGTTCGTCGCCGGCGTTGTCCACGGCGTAGGCGAAGAGGTTTCCGTCCACGGTGACGGCCGAGCCGCCCACGGAGAAGAACGGCTTGCCTTCGGCCTCCACGTTGCCGTCCAGCAGTAATTCCTCGCCCGGGATTTCGACGCCGGCCTCCACCGCCGGGGGAGCCCAGTCGGCCACGGGGTTGCCGGTGTCCTCGGCGCGGACCCGGCACTGGATGCCGTACTCCTTGCCCTCCGCCGAGCGGCTGAAGTACCACCAGCCGTCCTTACGGTTCGGGACAGACAAGTCTGTCTCCTGCGTGCGGCCCTTGATTTCCTGGAAGATGGCCTCCCGCAGCGGCTCCTGGTGCGCGGTGACCGCCTCCTGGTACGCGTTCTCGGCCTTCAGGTGCTCGACGACCTCGGCGGATTCCTTTTCGCGCAGCCACTCGTAGTTGTCCACGAAGGTATCGCCGTGGTGGGTCCGCTCGTGGGGGACCTTCTTGGCGACCGGCGGCCGGAGACTGCTGGCGCCAGTGGCGTCAGCGGAGGTGGCGGCGGAATCGGGGGAGGAGCCGGCGGAATCCTGCAGCGGAGTCTGAGTCATTCCTTCAATATAGATACCCCCGCCGGCAAGGGCACGCCCGTTCGCTACCGGGGTAGCGGCCGCCCTTCCCACCCCCGTTGCTCTATCACCTTTGGTCCCCAAACCGGCGGCAGAGGGACCATAAGTGATAGAGCAACTGGGGTGGGCCGGAGGGGCCCTAAGTTACTCGCGGGGACCCCTTGATCGATACTCGGTGCAGTGCTAAAACGGCATTACCGGGAGGATCCGGACGCGTTCTTTTTCATCTGCCTCTTGAGGGCGGCTAGCCCGTTGGGCACGCCACAGCGCCAGATAGCGCATCGGCAGTTTGCGGGTGACCCTTCCGATAAGGTGGCCCCCGGCCGTGCCGGGGGCCATCCCTATGAGCAGCCTGGACTCAGGTAGCCAGCTCCAGCATGAGCGCCGGCAGTTCGTCGGTGAGTTCGCTGGCCAGGAACCCCAGCGGACCCAGCCTGCTGGCGAGCCTGTCGGCCGCGGCCGCATGAAGGTGCGTTCCCCAGCATGCGGCCTGGGCGTCACTGGCACCCCGTGCGCGGAGCCCGGCGATGGTGCCGGCCAGAACATCCCCGCTGCCGGACGTGCCCAGTCCGCCGTAGCCGGTGGTGATCTCCCACAGCTCGGCACCCTCCGGCCCCTGCCAGTCAGGTGGGCGCGCGATGAAGCCCTGGCAGCTGACCACCGCCTGGTACCGCCCCGCAATCTCGCGCACAGCCGCCTCCAGTTGGTCCACCTCCCGGCCCAGCAGGATCTCTGCCTCCTTCGGATTCGGAGTGAGGATCAGCCGCCCGTGCCACGGCTGCAAAGCATTCCCCAACCTCGGCAGGCAGCCCACGGCGTATGCGTCCAGAATGATGGTGGCACCGCCGGTTCCGAAGCCTGCGCCCGTGCTGCCGCCGTCGTCATCCCATTCCAGCAGGGTCCTGAGCACGTCCTCCGTACGGCCGGCATTGTCCAGTCCCGGCCCGATCAGAACGGCGTCGGTACTCTCGAGATCCCCCTGAAGAGGCTCCAGCCCGGTGCCCCGCCCGGAGCCGTCCCCGGTTTCCGGAAGTCCTATGACGCCGGCCTCCGGGAAGCTGACAGCAAGCTGCGTGGCCACAGATTCGGCGACGGCCAAGGTGAGCCTCCCGGCCCCGGCCCGGAGCGCTGCGATTCCGGCCAGCAGGGCGGCGCCCGCCGTAGCCCGGGCGCCGCCGATCACCATCACCGAGCCGCGGGAGTACTTGTCCTCCCCGGCCGACGGCAGCGGCCAGCCGCGCAGGAGTGACTGCGTGACCGGCGTCGCCCGCGAACCGGCAGACTGGCTACCGGGGGTGGACACTGGCATCCCCTGTGTGTTCGGTGACCTCGACGCAGGACTTTCCGCCGGGCGGACGGTAGTAAAACTTGCCCAGCCAGCACCGTCGGTCGGCTTCTCCCGGGAGCCGCCGCTCCACGCCCTGGGCGGTGAGCATGTCCGGGATGCCGAATTCGCGGGCGGGGACGTCGATCACGTCGGCACCGGCGCGGCTGGCCTTGGTGGCCGCCACGTTGCCTCCGCTTTCACCATGCCGGACCAGGATAAGCTCCACGGCCCCGGGCTTCCCGACCGCCTGCCTCAAACCGCTGTTTCCCAAGACCAACCACCCCGTCGTCGTGCGGCCCTGCCGGTGCGGACCCTATTTGAGGCGTACCCACTTTAAGCTTCGGATAACACTCAATGTGGGTTGCCACAAAGTACTCAGCCAGACCCTTGACAGGGCTTCATTACCGCGCAGTAATAGAAAGCACACTTTGTTAATTGGGGTCGATGATGAGAAACCTAATACCGAAAGGCACCCTCCGCCAGATGCTCCTGCCGCCCACATTCGGGCGGCACATGACCAGTGCTGCAGACTTCACGGTACTCTCCGTGGAGGTCTGGAGCACCTGCCTGGTGGTCAACATACATGTCGAATCCGGGGCCGGCAGAGCGGCCCCCGAAATCGCCGTCGAGGATCATTGGGGCACGGCCTACACGTTGCAGGACTCCGCCAGTTTGGGCTCGCGGAACCTGCAGGTGTTCACACCTTCCGTGCCGGCCGGCACCAGGAGCCTGACGATCCGGTCCACCGACGCCGCCGAGGCCCGCCTGGTGGTGACTTTCGCCGTCCCGGTCATGCGCGATGCCAGCGACCTGAACGCTTATCAACCGCACCACCTTCGCCGCCCCGCGTAAATGCCGTATCCCCCTTCGTTGCTCTATCACTTTTGGTCCCCAAACGGCCGGCAGAGGGACCATATCTGATAGATCAAACTCGGTAGGCGGGCGTATCCTGATCACGCAAAGGCGCATCCGCCCAGCGTGAGAGGGGAAGCTTCATGACCATCCCGCCAGTGCACGAACCCGAGCCGTTTCCGCCGGAGCCCGGGCCTGACCCGTTAACACCGGACCCCACCTATCCCGGCCACCCGGGACCCGCCAGGCCCAGCCCCGTTCCGACGCCGGAACCGCCCGGTCCGCTGCCCATCCCGGATCCCGGGCCGGCGCCACTGCACCCGGACCCCACGCGGAGTTGACCACCCGGGAGTTGACACAGCTGGCCCCCGGCTCGAGCCGGGGGCCAGCAGTGTTCCACTACAGGACCGGCTACCTTTCCGGGGTCAGCACTTTCGAAAACACTGTGGCGCCGTTGGCGTTGCGGAGGCTGGCAGTGAAGGAGTTGTCTCCACCCAGCTGGACGTGCCCGAAGAACTGGCTCTCGCCGTCACGCGGGGACTGATTCACTGTCCGGCCGGCCTTGGCGAACACCACTTCGGGGCCAAACGTCCCATCCATGGCGTTGGGCCCGAAGGAACCCGCGGCAATCGGGCCCGCTACGAACTCCCAGAACGGATCGAAGTCCGTGAACGCGGCGCGCTCGGGGGAGTAGTGGTGGGCGGCGCAGTAATGCACGTCGGCGGTCAGCCACACCACGTTCTTGACCCGGTTCCGCTTGAAGGCGCTGAGCACGCCGGCGATCTCGAGTTCGCGGCCCAGCGGTGCGCCGTTGTCGCGGTTGGAGACGCTTTCCTCGTTCACCGGGCCGTCCGGGACCACGATGCCCAGGGGCAGGTCGGCCGCGATGACTTTCCAGGTTGCCTTGGACTTTGACACTTCGCGGATCAGCCAGTCCACCTGTTCCTGGCCCAGGATGGACGTGGCGTACGCTTCCTTCCCGTCCGTGTTCGGGGATTTGAAGGTGCGCATGTCCAGGCAGAAGATGTCCAGTTGCGGGCCGCGGCTGATCTTCCGGTAGATGCGGGCTGGCTTGTACTGCCCGCCGTCGTCGAACGTTCCCGGGCGCCACAGCGCCGAACTGTCCGCGATGGGCATGTTCTCCTGCCACGCCTGCCGGCCGCGGGCGGCGAGGGTGTTGACGTCGCGGACGGTGTACCGGGCGTCGTCGATGATCTGTCCCGGGTACCAGTTGTTGTGGGTCTCGTGGTCGTCCCACTGGGCAATCACGGGGACGTCCGCGAACATGGCCCGCATGTTTGCGTCCAGCGAGTTGTAGCGGTGCCGGCCGCGGAATTCGGTGAGGGTTTCGGCCACCTTGGACACTTCTTCCGTGACCAGGTTCCGCCAGATCTGACCGTCCGGTTCCACCACCGTTGCGGCGATGGGGCCGTCGGCGTAGATGGTGTCGCCGGAGTGGATGAAGAAGTCCGGGCGCGTCTGGTGCATGGCCCGGTAGCCGCGCATCCCGCCGAGTTCCTCGTTGATGCCCCAGCCCTGGCCGGCGGTATCGCCGGTCCAGACGAAACTCTGGACGGCCGACGGCGAGCCGTCGGCTTTGGCGCCTCCGTTGCCCTTGGTGCCGCTCTTGAAGGTCCCGGTGTCCGGGGCCGTGCGAAAGGTGCCGTTGATGGTTTCCCCCGCGGCGCCGTTCTCATCCTCGAAGCTCATTTCCAAGGCGAAGCGGGTGTTGGCGGGCAGGTGGCCGGCATGGATCTTGGCGGTGAAGTCGGAGGCCTGGGTGGCGCGGGGGCCGCGGAGGGTCCGTTCAAAGGCGCCCCGCCCGCTCAGTGTGGCGCCGCCGTCGTCCACGGCCCGGAGGGTGGCCAGCATCCGGCCGGGACCCGAGGCGCGCGACCACAGCACGGCGGAATCGGCGGTGACGTCGCCGGTGGCGATCCCGCTGGGGAGGGTGAGCCGGTTGCGGACCAGCGGGATGCCCGACGGCGTGGGGCTGCCGGGTGCGGCGGCCTGGGCGGCTGTGGGTGCGGCAGCCAGGGCGGCGGCGAGGACGGATCCCTTGACAATGGTGCGGCGCGAAAGTTCAGTCATGCCTCCACCCTTCACGCAGCGGGCACACAGACGCCCACCCGCAGGTGAACGCCTGATGTGCCGCGCCTGAACAGCTCCGGCGGCCGCGACGGCCCCTGCGGCGGCGCCCGAAGTTATCTCGCGTACTCGGGCAGCCGTCCTTCACGCAACGCCGCGGACATCTGGGCGATCCCGCCGTAGTCGGGGAACACCACCGAGGCTCCGCTGGCAACTGTGCCCGTTCCGGCGGTCGGCAGGGTGAGGGACACGAAGCTGTTGGGGTCGATGCCGCGCATCGCGTAGGCCAGGACGGCCACGCCCACTGGATCGAAGCCCTGGTCCACGGTGAGGTAGCTCCCGGCGAAGTTCACCAGGCCCCGCAGGGCTGTAACGTCCGTGAGGACGCTGGCACTGGTCAGCCGGGCGAGGATGGCGCGGAGGAACGTCTGCTGGTTCCGGACCCGCTGGTAGTCGCCGTCCGTGAAGGCGTAGCGCTCGCGGGAGAACTCGAGCGCGGCCTGGCCATCGAGGTGGTTGATGCCCTGGGTGAAGACGTGATGGGTGTCGAACGAGGCCTGGAACGGCAGGGTGACGTCCACGTCGATGCCGCCCAGCGCGTCCGTGAGTGCCCTGAACCCGTTGAAGTCCAGCATGAGGGTGTGGTCAATGGGAGTGCCCGTCAGTTGGCTCACGGTCTGTGCTGCCAGGGGCATGCCTCCCACCGACAGGCTGTCGTTGATCTTGGACGTGCCGTAGCCGGGGATGTTCACCCACAGGTCCCGCATGATGGAGACCACCTGCACGCTCCGCCGGTCTGCGGGGACGTGGACCAGCATCATGGAGTCGGCCCGCTGGTCCTGGTACTCGCCGGTGGACTGGGTGATGCCGGCCTGGTCCCTGGCGTTGGCGCGGCTGTCGCTGCCGATCAACAGAATGTTCATGGGAACTGCCGGGAGCTCGGCGATGGGCTCCGGCGGCGGCGGGGGCGCGGGTGCGGGCGGAGGCGGCGGCGTCGTCGTCTCGGAAGGCGTGGGCGTCGGAGTGTCCGTGGCCGCGGGTGCGGGCGCAGCAACCTCCGCGGGCGGCCGGCTGAAGACGAGGGCCGAGACCGCCACCGCCGCCACCAGCAGGAGGGACAACACGGCCGCGATCAGGCGCCGCCGTTTCAGCCCTGTAGGGGCCGCATTTTCGTGGCCCGGAGTGCCGGGGCCGATGCGATCAGGACCGCTTGGGGTGCTCACCATGACTTAGTGTCCGCCACCGGGCCCGGTTCCCGCCATGGGCAGGAGTGTGTCGTTTTGCTAACACTTGACCTGACCCAAACGCGGGGTCACCTCGTGCGCCTTCCGAGGCCTCTGAGCGGCAGGGAGTGACCCCGCGTTGCTCTGCGCGCCGGGGACTGGGCGTACGACGCCGGCGTGCCGGGTTATGCGGGCACGTTCAGTCGGGCGTGGCGGAGGACTGAGATGATCGCCGGTGCGAGCTCGTCTTCCATCTGGCGGTAGACGTCGGGTCCGCGGCGGTAGGGGTCGATGATGTCGTTCTCGACCGAATCCGCCGGCAGTGACAGGTGCCGCACGGACGCGGCCCGGGCGGGCAGCCCGCGCCAGAAGGCGGTGTTGGCACTCAGTGCGGTGTTGGCACTCAGGGGATCGCCGCCGTCGACCGTTCCAGCCCGGTCCGGGGTCCCGTCCGCGCGGTCATCCAGGACGTCGAGCATCCGGGCGAACTCACGGATGGTGAAGGTGCGCTTGAGCAGGGACGCGTCCAGCTGAAGCACTTCGCCGCGGTGGCCGGAGGTCATGGTAAGCACCAGGTCCACGCCGCGCAGGATCTTGCCGGTCAGCTGCCGGGATACAAAGCCGTCGGGGTTCCCGCCGAAGGTGCGCACGATGTCCCCGGACAGGGGCTGCATGGGGTCGCCCACCATGGCCCGGGTCCCCGCACTGGTTACCACAAACGCGCCCGGCATGACCTGGTCCAGTCCTGCTTGCAGCAACCGCTCGGCTACCGGGGAACGGCAGATGTTGCCGGTGCAGACGGTCAGGATTCTCACGGGGGCGGCGTCGGGGGCGGGGGCAGGTGCGGGGGATTCCACGGAACTTCTCTTTCCAGCCGGGGCGCCGGACCGGGTACGGCCGGGCATCTTTCAACTTAACACGAGTGGACCCGGGGATGCCCCGACGCCCCGCCCCGAGGGCCCGTAGCAGCCTGCCTCAACTTGAACCAGACTGTGCTGCCATGTCATTATCTGCGTATGAATGCAGATACGAAGGCTTATGAGCTGACGCCGGACAGCCAGTACGTGGAGCTGGCTGTGGAAGTCTTTGCGATGCTGGCCGATGCCACCCGGGTGCGTCTGATCCTGGCCCTCCGTGACGGGGAACTTCCCGTGAACGCGCTCGCCGAGATTGCCGGAAAATCGGCCGCGGCCGTGTCCCAGCACCTGGCCAAGATGCGGCTGGCACGGCTGGTCTCCACCCGCCAGGAGGGGACCAAGGTCTTTTACCGCCTGCAAAACGGCCACGCCTGGCAGTTGGTGGCCGACGCGATCCACCAGGCAGAACATTCCCTGGGGGCAGCCCCGAGCCATGGCATGGCCCCGCACGAGCCGCTGGAGGCCGGCGAATGAGCCACCAGCAAGCCGATGCCGAAAGTCACCCGCACGTGCACCCGGAAACGCCCGACGGCGGGCCTCACCACGAGGAGGAGGCGCACCACCGCGACGGCCACGACCACGACGGCCACGATCACCACCACGCCTCCGGGCTCAAGGGCTGGTTTCAGGAACTGTTCGTCCCGCACTCCCACGACTCCGCGGACTCTGTGGATGACGCCTTGGAGAGCAGCAGCCAGGGCATCCGGGCCGTCAAGATCTCCCTGCTTGGACTCGGCGCCACATCGCTCTTCCAGCTGGCCATCGTCCTGATCAGCGGATCCGTGGCCCTGCTGGCGGACACGGTCCACAACTTCTCAGACGCCCTCACCGCGGTCCCGCTGTGGATCGCGTTTGTACTCGGCCGCCGGCCGGCCTCCCGGACATTCACCTACGGCCTGGGCAAGGCCGAGGACCTGGCAGGCCTGTTTATTGTGGCCATGATCGCCCTTTCAGCGGTGGTTGCCGCCGTCGAATCCATCCGCCGCTTCTTTGAGCCGCAGCCCGTGCACAACCTGGGCTGGGTGCTGGCGGCAGGGCTGGTGGGCTTTGCCGGCAATGAACTGGTGGCCATTTACCGGATCCGGGTGGGCCGGCGGATCGGTTCGGCGGCGCTGCTGGCGGACGGCATCCACGCCCGGACGGACGGGTTTACGTCGCTGGCCGTTGTCGCCGGGGTCGTGGGCATCTGGCTGGGCTTCCCGCTCGCGGATCCCATCGTGGGGCTGCTCATATCCGTGGCCATCGGCGTCCTGTTGTGGGGCACGGTCCGCGACGTCGGCCGCCGGCTACTGGACGGCGTCGATCCTTCGCTTTCGGACCGGCTCGCCGCACTGGTGGAAGAGAACGCGCCGGCGGGAAGTTCCTCGCGTCTGCGGTGGAGCGGGCACCGGCTGCACGCGGAGATCACCGTCCCGGCCGCCGCCGGGGCGCACCTGGGGGAGTTCGCCGCCGTCGCGCATGGCCTGGAAGCGAAGGCGCGAGGCGCCCTGCGCAACCTCGGCTCGGTCACGGTGGTACCGCTGGTGGAACGCGGTCCGGCCAGTGGTGTCCGCTGAGGATCTGCTCGCCTTGGCCGGGCCAGTCGATGAATGGCTGACCGCCCCGGTATCATCGGCGGGTGACCGGGTGAGCAGCCCGGCCTTGGTTCAGCGGTCCGGCAAGCCCTGCGGACGCCCGGGTAGGTACAGGCCCGGGAGCGGGGGACGGGTGGCCGCCCGACGCTTCATTAGGTGCTATGGATTCATCCTTGCTGGCCCTCAACATCGTTGAGGGGCCTGTGATCCTCGTCTGCTACGTGCTCAGTGCCGTCTGCGCCGTGGTCCTTCTGCTGCGCCGCCCGCGGCGAGTGGCGTTAGTTTCGTGGCTGGCAGGGGTTGCCGGCGCCCTCGTCGGGGCCGTGGCCTTGGTGGTGGCAGAACGGTTCATGAACGCTTTTGGCGGCCCCCTTGGTTGGCATGTTCGCATCTGGGTCATTCTTCTTTTCGCCGGGCTTGGAGTCTGCGGGGCGAATCTGCGCGGATCGCGTCCTTGGCGGAAGGCTCTTGCCTGCGTGGGGGCCTTGGTCTTTGCCGTCACCGCAACGTTGGGAATCAACGCGTTTTACGGGCTGCACCCCACAGTGGCCTCTTTCCTTGGAATTTCCCTGGCGCCGAAGGTGGAGCTGGATCCCGTGCAACCCCACACGCAGGTCCATAGTCAAGTCCCGTTATGGGAGAGCTGGAAGCGGCCGGCGGAGCTGCCGGCCGAAGGCACCAGCGCTCAGGTTGCCATTCCGCCGCAGAAGTCCGGTTTTGCCGCGCGGCCGGCGGGGCTGTACCTTCCCCCTGTCGCACAGGTTCCCAACCCGCCCGCTCTTCCCCTGGTGGTTTTGATGATGGGGCAACCCGGGAACCCGGACCCGCAATATGTCGCCGCCGTCCTGAATGAGTACGCTTCCCACCATGATGGGCTGGCGCCGATCGTCATCGTGGCAGACCAGCTGGGCGACCCCTTCGTTGACAACCTCTGCCTGGATTCGCCCCTCCACGGGCGCCCCGAGACGTACATCAACCGCGACGTCGTGGACTGGGCGCGGAGTCATCTGAACATCATCGACGACAGGAAATACTGGACCATCGCCGGATACTCCCACGGCGGACAGTGCGCCATTTCCTTCGCCGCAAAGTACCCCTCGGTCTGGGGCAATGTGCTGGACATATCCGGTGAAGAATACCCCGGCGCAGAGCAGCCCGAGACGAACCTCAGGGAAATGTTTGGCGGCAACCAGGCGGCCTACGACGCTGAAAAACCAATCAACATCCTGAAGCAGCGGAAGTACCCGGACACTGACGCGATTTTCACCGCATCCACGGACGACCCCGTTTACTTGGAGGCATCCCGCCGGCTGGGGGCCGCTGCCACGGCCGCGGGCATGACCGTCACCAACTATGAGGTCCCCAACGGCGGCCACGTCATCGGGGCGCTGAACGGCGGCCTCAATAAGGGGTTCGAAGTCCTCTATCCGCGGCTCGGACTCTCGCGGCCAGGGCCACCGTAGCTGACGCCGTTTCAGAGCTGGTAGTAAGGGGGTTGCCCGGCTGTGTGCCCGGCACCCTCCCGCCGTCGGGGACAATGGAAGGCATGACCCTCACGACGTTCGCCCTCGTCCGCCACGGCCAGACTGACTGGAACGCCGAGCGCCGGCTCCAGGGCGCCACTGACATTCCACTGAACGACGTCGGCCGCGGCCAGGCGCGCGACGCCGTCGCCAACCTTTCCGGTCACGAGTGGGACACCGTAGTGTCCTCGCCGCTCAGCCGCGCCGCGGAAACGGCCAACCTGATTGCGGCGGGGCTCGGGCTCAGCGTCGCCCGGCACGTCCCGGAGCTCACCGAGCGCAGCTTCGGAATGGCGGAAGGCATGCAGGCGGGCCCCGGGCTGGAGGCACTGCGCATTCCGGGCGGTTTCCAGGGCGCTGAAAGCGAAGAGGACGCGGCGAGACGCGGGCTGACCGCGTTGGAGGCCCTGGCCGAGGAGTTCCGCGGCCGGCGCGTCCTGGTGGTCGCCCACGGCACCCTCCTAAGGGTGAGCCTCAGCCGCGCGATCGGCCGCACCCTGCACAGCATCGACAACGCCGTGCTCAACCTCGCCCACCACCACGTCGACGACGGCTGGAAGCTGGAGTACTACAACGGGGAGCAGCTGGCCGCCGAGGCCCGGGCCTGACCGTCCGAAGCCCTTCAGGGTCACCGGCCGGGTTGGCCCCGAAAGCCTTGATGGAGGGGGACAATGACGGTATGAGCTCAGAAGAACCGCTGCGACCTTCAGACCTGCCTCCCACCCCAGCTGCCCAGCCCGCGGCCCAACCCACAGCGCCTGCCACCCCAGCTCCGAAGAGTACGGCTGACAGGACCCGCACAACCCGGACCGCAGTCATCTGGAGTGCGGTGGCAGTCAGCCTCGTGGTGTTGGTGCTCCTGATCATTTTCTTTATCCAGAACCAGGACATGGTCGCAGTCAGGTTTCTCGGCTGGGAGGGCAGCCTTGCGCAGGGTGTGGCGTTCTTCATAGCTGCCGTCGGGGGCGGGATCCTCGTGGCCATCGCCGGTGGAGCGCGCATCCTGCAGCTGCGGCACAACGAAAGACGGCGGCGGAAGAGCATCGACGCTTAACCGCCTCTCAAACCGACGCCCGAGCCTGACCCAGATTCCATCGATTGCTCCGTAACCGCCCTTATCACCCCTCAAAAGGGCCGCTACGGAGCAATCGGTGGGGCTGTGACGACCATCCCCGTCCAAGAAATTGCGGGCCGAAAGGATTCCGAGTAAGCTGTGAGGCGTGTCACGAACTATTGTGATGCGGCTTTTGATCTGCGGCGGGAGAGTCCTGCCAGTACGTTACGCAGGCGCCGTAGGAGCAAATCCTCTCCGGGAATCTCTCAGGCCCACGTACCGCCGCGGTTAGGCAACTCTGGAAAGCAGTCCGGCAACGGGCTCACCGACGGTGCAAGCGCCATCCTGTAAAAGCAGGTGGAGCGGAAACTCTCAGGTCCAATACAGAGCGGAGAGGAACCCGAATCAATGTGGCGTACCCAGCGGACGCCACCTGAATTATGGAGTTCCTTTCATGACTGTTCAGTCGTCCCCTTCCATCTTTGCCGACCGGCATATCGGTGCGCGCCGCGAGGCCGATATAGAGACCATGCTCAAAGCTGTTGGCTATGACAGCGTTGACGGCCTCGTGGACGTTGCCGTTCCCGATTCCATCCGCCAGGCCAAGCCGTTGGCCCTCCAGGACGCCCTGAGCGAGGTTGAGGTCCTGGCTGAGCTGCGGAAACTCGCCGCCAAGAACAAGATGGCCGTGCAGATGATCGGCCAGGGCTACTACGACACCGTGACGCCCGCCGTGATCCGCCGGAACGTCCTCGAGGCCCCGGCCTGGTACACCGCGTACACCCCGTACCAGCCCGAGATTTCCCAGGGCCGGCTCGAAGCCCTGCTGAACTTCCAGACCATGGTCCAGGACCTCGTGGGCCTGCCCATCGCCAACGCCTCCCTGCTGGACGAAGCCACTGCCGTGGCCGAAGCCGTCCTCATGATGCGCCGCGCCAACAAGAACAAGACCGCGCATGACGGCAAGACCGTCCTGGACGCGGATCTGATGCCGCAGACCATCGCCATCGTCAAGGGCCGCGCCGAAGCGCTCGGCTTCGAGGTGGAGGTCGCTGACCTCTCCCAGGGCCTGCCCGACGGCGTCATCAACGGCATCGTCCTGCAGCAGCCTGGCGTATCCGGCCGGGTCTTCGACCACGCCGACGTCATCGCAGCAGCCAAGGAGCGCGGCGCGCTGGTGACGGTTGCCGCTGACCTGCTGGCACTGACGCTGATCACCCCTCCCGGTGAGCAGGGCGCGGACATCGCCGTCGGCTCCACCCAGCGTTTCGGTGTCCCGCTGTTCTTCGGTGGCCCGCACGCCGCGTACATGGCCGTTGCCAAGGGCCTGGAGCGTTCCATGCCCGGTCGCCTGGTGGGTGTGTCCAAGGACGACGCCGGCCTCCCCGCCTACCGCCTCGCCCTCCAGACCCGCGAGCAGCACATCCGCCGCGAAAAGGCGACSTCSAACATCTGCACCGCGCAGGCCCTGCTGGCCATCGTGTCGTCCTTCTATGCTGTGTACCACGGCCCGGACGGCCTGAAGGCCATCGCCGAGCGCGTCCACAACCACGCCCGCACCCTGGCCACCACGCTGCAGGCCGCAGGCCGCGAACTGGTCACGGACACCTTCTTCGACACCCTCACCGTCAAGGTTCCGGGCAAGGCCGCGAAGGTCATCGCCGCCGCCCAGGCACACGGTATCAACCTCCGCGAAATCGACGCGGACACCGTGGGTGTCTCCGCTGATGAAACCACGACGGCGGACGTCCTGTCCGCCATCGCCGTCGCCTTCGGTGCCGGTCCGGTTGCCGACGCGAAGGGTTTCGACCTTCCCCAGGACGTGCTCCGCACCTCCGAGTACCTGCAGCACCCGGTGTTCAACACGCACCGGTCCGAGACCCAGCTGCTGCGCTACATCCGCAAGCTCTCCGACCGGGACCTGGCCCTGGACCGCACTATGATCCCGCTGGGTTCGTGCACCATGAAGCTGAACGCCACGGCCGAGATGGAAGCCATGTCCTGGCCGGAATTCGCCTCCATCCACCCGTTCGCCCCGGACTCCCAGACTGTGGGCTGGCGCGAACTGATCAGCGGCCTGGAAGCGGACCTCGCAGAGATCACCGGTTACGACCAGGTGTCCCTGCAGCCGAACGCCGGTTCCCAGGGTGAGCTCGCCGGCCTGCTGGCCATCCGCGGCTACCACCGCTCCCGCGGCGACCAGCAGCGCAACGTCTGCCTGATCCCGGCCTCGGCGCACGGCACCAACGCCGCGTCCGCCGTCCTGGCGGGCATGAAGGTTGTTGTGGTGGCCACCGCTGCGGACGGCACCATTGACAACAACGACCTGAAGGCGAAGATCGAGGCCCACAAGGACGCGCTCTCGGCCATCATGATCACCTACCCGTCCACCCACGGCGTGTACGACTCGAACGTGACCGAGATCTGCGACGCGGTCCACGCGGCCGGCGGCCAGGTTTACGTGGACGGCGCCAACCTGAACGCCCTCGTAGGCCTCGCCCAGCCGGGCAAGTTCGGCGGCGACGTCTCGCACCTGAACCTGCACAAGACGTTCTGCATCCCGCACGGCGGCGGCGGACCCGGCGTTGGCCCGGTTGCGGCCAAGGCCCACCTGGCACCGTTCATGCCCGGCGATGCGAACAAGGCAGCGCACGAAGAGGGCCACGGCGTGGCCATCTCGGCGTCGAACTTCGGCTCCGCAGGCGTGCTCCCGATCTCCTGGGCCTACGTGAAGCTCATGGGCGCGCAGGGCCTGACCGAGGCCACCAAGTCCGCACTGCTGGCTGCGAACTACGTTGCGGCCCGCCTGAACGAGTACTTCCCGGTCCTCTACACCGGTGAGGGCGGCCTCGTGGCCCACGAGTGCATCCTGGACCTCCGCGATCTGACCGCCAAGACGGGCGTCACCGCAGAGGACGTGGCCAAGCGCCTCATCGACTACGGCTTCCACGCCCCCACCCTGGCGTTCCCGGTTGCCGGCACGCTGATGGTGGAGCCCACCGAGTCCGAGGACCTGGTGGAAATCGACCGCTTCATCGACGCCATGATCACCATCCGCAAGGAAATCGACCAGGTCGCCGCCGGTGACTTCACCGTGGAGAACAGCCCGCTGCGCCACGCACCGCACACCGCGTCCGCCGTCGTATCCTCCGAGTGGACCCGCGAATACACCCGCGAACAGGCCGTCTTCCCCGTCCACCACCTCAAGCAGGACAAGTACTTCCCGCCCGTGGGCCGCATCGACGGCGCAGCCGGGGACCGCAACCTCATCTGCTCCTGCCCGCCGCTTTCCGAGTTTGAAGACTAAGGATCCCGACATGACTGAGAACTACACCGCCCTTTACGAGGAGCACAAGAAACTCGGCGCCTCCTTCACCGATTTCGGTGGCTGGCAGATGCCCCTCAAGTACAGCTCCGAGCTGGCCGAGCACCACGCTGTCCGCAAGGCCGCCGGCCTGTTCGACCTCTCCCACATGGGCGAAGTCTGGGTTACCGGCCCCGCAGCCGGCGCGTTCCTGGACTACGCCCTCGTGGGCAAGCTGTCCGCCATCGCGGACGGCAAGGCCAAGTACTCGCTGATCTGCAACGCCGACGGCGGCATCATCGATGACCTGATCGTCTACCGTTTCGGTGACGAGAAGTACCTCGTGGTCCCCAACGCAGGCAACGCACCTACCGTTGCCGCCGCGCTGGCGGAGCGCGCCGCGGACTTCGACGTGAAGGTGGACGACGCCTCCGCGGCAACCTCGCTGATCGCCGTGCAGGGCCCCAAGGCCGAGGCCATCCTGCTCAAGCTGACCGACGAGTCGCAGCACGCCCTGGTCACCGACCTGAAGTACTACGCGTTCAACGAGCTCACCATCGCCGGCCACAACGTCATCCTGGCCCGCACCGGCTACACCGGCGAAGACGGCTTCGAACTGTTCATTCCGAACGCCGACGCCGCGGACCTGTGGGCAAAGGTCGCCGAGGCAGGGGAAGAGTTCGGCATCATCCCGTGCGGCCTCGCGTCCCGTGACTCGCTCCGCCTGGAAGCCGGCATGCCGCTCTACGGCAACGAGCTTTCGCTCGAGCGTTCACCGTTCGACGCCGGCCTGGGCCCCGTTGTGGCGCTCAAGTCCAAGGAAGGCGACTTCGTGGGCCGCTCCGCCCTCGAGGCTGCCAAGGCTGCCGGTTCCAAGCGCAAGCTCGTGGGCCTGAAGGGCCTCGGCCGCCGCGCCGGCCGTGGCGGCTACCCGGTCCTCAAGGACGGCAACGTCGTCGGTGAAGTCACCTCCGGCCAGCCAAGCCCCACCCTCGGGTACCCTGTTGCACTGGCCTATGTCGACGTCGAGCACGCCGAACTGGGCACCGCCCTGGACGTCGACCTGCGCGGCAAGGCAGAACCCTTCGAGGTCATCGCCCTGCCGTTCTACAAGCGGGCCAAGTAGTCCTTCGGGGGCTGGGGCTGACATCCTCTGCATGCTGCTCGTTCCTCGCTTTGACGCATGCTGCCGGATGCCAGCCCCAGCCCCAACTCCGGTGGTTGAGCTCAAACCCCGGGCCGCCGGGCCCCTCGAGCCAACCACCCCCGAACGCTCTCTCACTCTTGAACTCCAAACTTAAGGAATAGACAACATGGCTAAGGTTGCCGCTGAACTGAAGTACTCCGCTGAGCACGAGTGGATCGCCGCTGACGGCGACGGTCCGTCCGTTGTTGGCGTGTCCGCTGTTGCCGCCGAGGCGCTGGGCGACATTGTGTACGTCGACCTGCCCGAGGTTGGCTCCACTGTTACCGCGGGGGAGACCTGTGGCGAGATCGAGTCCACGAAGTCCGTCTCGGACCTGTACTCCCCGGTCACCGGCGAGGTCACCGAAATCAACGACGAAGCTGTCGCCGATCCCGCACTGATCAACTCCGATCCGTACGGTGCCGGCTGGCTGTTCAAGGTCACCGTGACCGAAGAAGGCCCGCTGTTGTCCGCACAGGAATACGCCGAGGCCAACGGCGGCGAACTGTGAGCACCACAACGGAAGCCACGTTCGAGCAGGTAGTGTCCCCGTCCCTGGACGCGGACCTGAGCACGCTGGACCCGGAAATCGCCGTCAAGATCAACGACGAACTGGGCCGCCAGCGTGACGGCCTGGAAATGATCGCCTCGGAGAACCACACCGCCGTCGCCGTGATGCAGGCGCAGGGCTCGGTCCTGACCAACAAGTACGCCGAGGGCTACCCGGGCAAGCGCTACTACGGTGGCTGCGAGCACGTGGACGTCATCGAGCAGCTGGCCATCGACCGGGTCAAGGCCCTGTTCGGCGCCGAGTTCGCCAACGTGCAGCCGCACTCCGGCGCCCAGGCCAACGCTTCGGTCATGCACGCGCTGATCAAGCCGGGCGATACCATCATGGGCCTGAACCTGGCCCACGGCGGCCACCTGACGCACGGCATGAAGATCAACTTCTCCGGCAAGCTCTACAACGTGGTCCCGTACCAGGTCCGCGAAGACACCCACACCATTGACATGGCCGAGGTGGAGCGCCTGGCACTGGAGACCAAGCCGCAGCTGATCGTTGCCGGCTGGTCGGCTTACGCCCGCCAGCTCGACTTCGCCGAGTTCCGCCGGATCGCCGATCTGGTGGGCGCTTACCTGATGGTGGACATGGCGCACTTCGCCGGCCTGGTGGCAGCCGGCCTGCACCCGAGCCCGGTGCCGCACGCCCACGTTGTCACCTCCACCACGCACAAGACCCTCGCCGGTCCGCGTGGCGGCATCATCCTCTCCAACGATCCCGCGATCGCCAAGAAGATCAACTCTGCTGTCTTCCCGGGCCAGCAGGGCGGACCGCTGGAGCACGTCATCGCCGGCAAGGCCGTGGCCTTCAAGATCGCGGCATCGCCGGAGTTCAAGGAACGCCAGGCGCGCGTCTTGCTTGGTGCCAGCATCCTGGCCGACCGCCTGGTCCAGCCGGACGTCACCGCCAAGGGAATCTCCGTGATCTCCGGCGGCACGGACGTCCATCTGGTCCTGGTTGACCTGCGCAACTGCGAGCTGGACGGCCAGCAGGCCGAGGACCGCCTGGCCGCGATTGACATCACCGTCAACCGCAACGCCGTGCCGTTCGATCCGCGCCCGCCGATGGTCACCTCCGGCCTCCGCATCGGCACCCCCGCCCTGGCCACCCGTGGCTTCGGCGAGGCAGCGTTCCGTGAAGTTGCGGACATCATCGCCGAGGCATTGATTGCCGACGCCGACGCGGACCTTTCCGGCCTGCGTCACCGGGTTGAAGTCCTCGCTTCGGCCCACCCGCTTTACCCGGGGCTTTAGCCCCACCGAGGGAGTTTTTGTCCAGATAATGCCGTTTTTTGCTTGTTTTAGGCGCATTATCTGGACAAAAACTCCTGACTGGTCACGAAGAATTAGTTAGTTAGGAAACGCACATGGCCGTTGGAGTCTTTGATTTGTTCTCCGTCGGGATCGGGCCTTCGAGCTCGCACACGGTGGGTCCCATGCGGGCTGCTGCGGTGTTTGCCGAAGAGCTCCGGGGCGCCGGCGTCCTGGACAGGGTTGCCGGGCTGCGGGTGGACCTGTACGGGTCGCTCGCGGCGACGGGCCACGGCCATGGGACCATGACGGCCATCCTGCTGGGCCTTGAGGGGTACCACCCCGAAAAGATCCTGCCGGYCGAGGTGGAGGAGCGGCTCGCCACCATCGCGGAAACTGGCATGCTGCAGCTGGCCGGCGCCGGTGAAGGCGGAGGCGTGCAGCTTCCCTACGGCGTCAAGGACATCATCCTGCGCCCGCTGACCATCCTGCCGCGGCACACCAACGGCATGACCTTCACCGTCAGCGACAAAGACGGTGCAGAACTCCACAAGGCCACGTTCTTCTCCGTTGGCGGCGGCTTCATTGTCCGCGAAGGCGAAGAGGACGCGGCCCTGAAGGAGCTCGACGAGTCCAAGAAGGAGCTGCCGCTGCCGTTCCGGACGGCGGCGGAACTCCTGGGCAGGTGCCAGTCCAAGGGCCTGTCCATGGGGGATGTCATGTTCGTCAACGAGCGCGCCTCCCGCACCGAGGCGGAGATCCGCGAAGGGCTGCTGCACATCTACTCCGTGATGGAGGAGTGCGTGGAAGTCAGCCTCAAGCGCGAGGGGCTGCTGCCCGGGGGACTGAAGGTCCGCCGTCGTGCGCCTGACTGGCACGAACGCCTCCTGAAGGAGGACAAGGACCGGGACCCCAAGTACTGGCAGGAATGGGTGAACCTGATCGCCCTGGCGGTCAACGAGGAGAACGCGTCCGGCGGCCGGGTGGTCACCGCGCCCACCAACGGCGCGGCCGGGATCATTCCCGCGGTCCTCTATTACGCACTGCATTTCGCACCCGGGATGGACAAGGCCACGCAGGAAGACCGCGACGACGTTGTGGTCAAGTTCCTGCTCACGGCCGGTGCCGTCGGGGTGCTTTACAAGGAACAGGCGTCCATTTCGGGCGCCGAGGTGGGCTGCCAGGGCGAGGTAGGCTCGGCGTCGTCAATGGCGGCGGCAGGGCTCGCGGAGGTCATGGGCGGCACACCGCAGCAGGTGGAGAATGCCGCGGAAATCGCGATGGAGCACAACCTGGGCCTGACGTGCGATCCGATCGGCGGCCTGGTGCAGGTTCCCTGCATCGAGCGGAACGCCATCGCGGCGGCGAAGGCCATCAACGCGGCCAAGATGGCGCTCTGGGGCGACGGGACACACCGCGTGTCGCTGGATGAAGTGATTGTGACCATGCGCGAAACCGGCAGGGACATGAGCTCCAAATACAAGGAAACGGCCATGGGCGGCCTCGCCGTCAACGTCGTGGAATGCTAAGGAAAGAGAACTGATGACACTGGCACCAGAAGGCCGGAAGTTGCTGCGTGTTGAGCAGCGTAACTCGGCTGTCCCCGTGGAGCGGAAGCCGGAGTGGATCAAGGCCAAGGTCCAGATGGGTCCTGAGTATGTCCAGCTGAAGAACCTGGTGAAGAAGGAAGGCCTGCACACGGTGTGTGAGGAGGCCGGCTGCCCGAACATTTTTGAGTGCTGGGAAGACAAGGAAGCCACGTTCCTGATCGGCGGCTCCGAGTGCACCCGGCGCTGTGATTTTTGCCAGATCGATAC
>NZ_JBFTPV010000021.1:0-60517 GCF_056398665.1 Pseudarthrobacter sp. 01T43
GGAACGCCTGAACCACCCGGAGCTTTTTCAATGAGGCAACGAAGCGGCCCGCCGGAGGCCTCCAACGAGGCAACGAAGACACCCATCCGGGGATATTCAAATGAGGCAACGAAGTATCTCTGCCGGAGGTATTGCTTTGAGGCAACAGGGTACCAATTCCCGCCCGGGAGCGTTGGCGGGGCTTAGCCCGCGGCCCCGGCTGTAGCCTCCTCTGCCACCTCCAGGGTGGGCAGGGTGACCCTTTCCTGGCCTGCGTAGATGTTCAGGCTCGTGCCGCGGCTGAACCCCGCCAGGGTCATGCCACTGGCTTCCGCCAGCTCTACGGCGAGGCTCGAGGGCGCACTTACCGCCGCCAGGACCGGAATCCCGGCCAGGGCTGCTTTCTGGACAAGTTCAAAGGATGCCCGTCCCGATACCTGCAGGACCAACCCGGTCAGCGGCAGCATCTGCTCCCGCAGCGCCCAGCCCACGACCTTGTCCACGGCGTTGTGGCGGCCCACGTCCTCGCGCAGGCACAACAATTCCACGCCGCCGTCGTCCTTTATCCGGAAAAGGCCCGCGGCGTGGACGCCGCCGGTGGTGTCAAAAACGGCCTGGGCTTCCCGGAGCCGGTCAGGCAGGCTGGCCAGGACCTCCGCCGGTATGGTCACAGGATCGGCGGCCGGGCTGTAGCGGGAAGATTTCCGTACGGCTTCTATTGAGTCCGTGCCGCAGATGCCGCAGGAGCTCGAGGTGTAGACGTTCCGCCCCTTGGCCGGAAGTTCCACGTCGGGCCGCAGCTGGGCCTCCACCACGTTGAAGGTCTGAACACCGTCTTCATCCTCGCCGGCACAAAACCGGAGCGAAACCAGCTGCTCGGGAGCCCAAATGATTCCTTCGGACACCAGGAATCCGGCCACCAGGTCAAAGTCGTCGCCGGGAGTCCGCATCGTCACCGAGAATGAAAGCTGGCCGAGCCGGATCTCCAACGGCTCTTCTACAGCGAGGACATCCTCACGGTGCCGGATGGGGAACTCCAGGGCATCGGGCGAGCCGTCCAGGACGTATTTGTGCACCTTGCGGCGCTGGGTAACGCGTCCCATCAGCGGGCTTCCATGCAGTTCATAGGTCAATCATCGCACCACGGATGAGCCCGTGCAGTACGCACTGGGCCTGTGCAGGACGGCCCGGGCCCCTGCAGGAGGCCCCGTTAGCCGAGCAGGGCACTCCAGTCCACCGGCCCGGCAGGCTTCGCGGCATCCTTGCCCGCGGCTTTGGTGGCGCTCTTGGCCGCCGGCCGGGTTTTGGGCTTGGCAGCCGCCGTTTCGGGTACCGGCAGCGGCGGCCCCCACGGCAAAGCGAACGCAGGTACGGGCTCGCCGAGCTGCACTCCGTGGGGCGGGACAACCAGCACGCCGTCCGCCGACGCCAGCCCGCGCATCATCCCCGGGCCGGTGTGCTTGGCCGGCGAGGCCATGCCGTAGAGGAGCCGGAAAGGCATCAGGCGTGTCCGTCCCGGCTCGGGTTCGAGGGTGGTGCCGCAGGGAATGTGCTGGATGGGCGGCATGGCGCCGTGGCCCAAGGCCGCGAGCAGGGGTTCACCCACCGTGGACAGTGCCATCATGGCGGCCAGCGGGTTTCCCGGCAGTCCCAGCACAAAGCGCCCATCGGGGAGTTCGGCCAGGACAGCGGGGTGGCCGGGGCGCATGGCGATGCCGTCGATGATCAGCCGCCCGCCCAGTTCCGCCACGGCGCGGCGCAGGTGATCCGTGTCAGAGACTCCCGTCCCGCCGGTAGTGATGACGACGTCGGCGGGCAGCGCGGCGGGGTCCGGAACCTCCGGTGCGAGGTCCTCCAGCCCTGCCAGCCACTCGGGATAGGAGTCGCCGATCCTTTCCTGGCCGCCGTAAAGGCCGCCGAGCATGTCCACCACGGATGCAAGCTGGGGGCCGAACGTATCGCGGACCTGCCCCGGCACAGGCAAACCCTGTGCCACCACTTCGGATCCGGTGAGCAGGAGCTTCACCACAGGCTTCCCACGAACCAGCAGGTCATCATGCCCGGCCAGGGCGGCGACGGCCAGGTGTGCCGGATTCAGGGTCACACCGGCTTTCACCAGGATGTCCCCTTCGGCCGCCTCCTCGCCAGCTTTCCTGATGTGTTGGCCGTTGCCGGGCTCGCCCGGGCGGGCGGTGCCGCCCGTGAGCACAAGCGGCAGGCCGTCGTCGTCGGTGCCGAGCACTGCGCTCTCGCTGCGCAGCACCGCCTTGGCGCCTTGCGGGATCAATCCGCCGGTGACAATGGGACTGGCCTGATGCGGGGCCAGCCGGTGGCCGGTCTCCGCCACGATCCATGGGCCGCTGCCGTTGACCGCCCACCCGTCCATGGCAGACGATGCGTAGTGCGGCATGTCGTGCAGCGCCGTGATGTCTTCAACCAGGACCCGCCCCAAGGCCTGGCTGAGCGCGACGCGTCCCGGCGGAATCGGGGTGGCGCTGTCAAAGGCAGCTTGGCGCGCCTCTTCCCAAGTGTGGGCCAGGTGGGTTGAGTGGGACTTCGGCGGCGGCGGGGCATGCTGCGGGTCGGGGCTCCCGGCTTCATCGCCGGGGGCGGCGGTCATTCGACGGTGATCATTCGACGGGGGCCCCTGTGGCCTTGGAAGGGGTGGCTTCAGGCCCGCTGGCTACAGTCTCGCCTGCTTCAGAGTCGTAGTCCGCGGCCAGGGTCCGGGCGCGGTCCATGGCCGCTGCCATGGCTGCGGCGTCGGGCGCCTGCCCCGATCCGGCCGCCAGACCCGCTGCGAGACCGGCAATATAAGTCGTCAGCGGAGCGGCTGGCCGCACTACTGAGTGGGCCGCAACTCCGGCCAGCGAGAGGATGGCGTTGACGTCAATCTGCACGTCCTCCAAGTCATACGCCTGCAGCAGGGACCGGCACCACTCTTCCAGCGTCTCGTCCTGGCTCTTCATGCTGTGCCTCCCAAATCTTCTGCGGCCGCAGTGCTCCGGAATCCACCGAGTGGATCAGGGCCGGCCACCCCAAGGGTGGCGGCATCGTCCCAGGTATCCACGTCTGCCGTGGAGCCAGCCGGAACGGCGACAGGTTTTAGGTCAAGACTAGCAAGGAGTGCCCGGACCGACCCGTTGGTTAAGTCACCGTGGGCGGCAAGTTCCGCCGCGGAGCGTTGTAGCGCGGCCGTGCTATAAAAGCCCACCAGCGGCTGCCGGCGACCATCCTCAGAGACAGCCACCACGCCGTCCTGTTCCGCCGTCGGGCCCGCGGCGCGCAGCCCCTCCCGGAGGGCCGCCACTGCCTGCCTGACGTTGGGCATGTCGCAGGCAAGAACCAGGGTCAACGCCGGCCGGCTGCCTTCCGCCTTATCCAGTGCTGCGAGCCCGGCGGCGATGGCCGCAGCCGGACCGCCGAAGGGGGGCTCCTCACGGCAACTGAGGGTCCCGGCGGGAGTTTCCCCGGCGTCAGGACCCACGACGACGACGGCCCGGGCACCTCCGGCGGCGGCGACCGAACGGCGCAACAGGGTTTCGCCGTCGTACGTCAGCCCTTGCTTGGGTACGCCGCCCAGACGCGCCGAACGTCCGCCGGCGAGAATGAGGGCATCAAAATCGAAAGGGTCTGCATCCACGTCCCCAGCCTAACTGCGCTGGGACCTCACTGCGCTCGAAGGGATCAGGCCGCCCGCTCAGGCAGGAGGAAAGGATCCCAGGCAGGCGTCGGCTTCTCGAGTTCCTTGATCTGCCACATGGTGCCGTGCGGCGGTTCAGGCACAAACCTCAACTTCCAGCCCATCTCAGCAGGCGTATGATCGCCCTTGCTGTTGTTGCATCGAAGGCACGCAGCTACAAGGTTTTCCCACGAGTCTGCGCCGCCACGCGATTTGGGCTGCACATGGTCGATGGTGTGGGCACCCTTGCCACAGTAAGCACACCGGTGACCGTCCCGCCGCAGGACACCGCGGCGGCTGACTGCGGTGCTCTGGTTGTATCTCGGGCGGATGTAGCGGTTCAGGAGGATCACGGACGGGCGGCCCAGGATCTCCTGCGGCCCCACCACGGGGTCATCGCCCTCGGCAATCACGCTGGCCTTGCCCGTGAGCACAAGCACCAGCGCCCGGCGGAAGGTGACTACCGCCAGCGGTTCATATCCAGCATTCAGAACGAGAGTGCGCATGCACTTACCTCTTTGTGGCCGCACCCGTCAGGGGCACGAGGGCCGGCTGCCCCCGGCATATCCGGGCTATGGATCGACACCACAAGAGTAAACAAAAAATACCCGGAAAAACTAATCGCCCGGTCCGACCGTTCCGACGTGTCGAGGCCGCCACCTGCCCGCCCGGTTCCGGCAGGGCAAGAGACAGCAAAGGACCCCCGCCATCAGGCGGAGGTCCTTTGAAAGCTCAAACAGTTGCTAGGACACGCGGATGAAAACCGGTCCTGAGCCAACGTTGGCACTGAACACAACGGTCTGGTTGCCGTTGTAGCCGCCGTGCACGGCCTGTCCGTTGCCTGCGTAGACAGCAATGTGGGCCATGCCTGAGCCGCCGTTTGCGTAGTAGATCAGATCGCCGGGCTGTGCTTCTGCTGCACTCACGGTGCGGCCCAGGGAGAGGTAGCCGGCGGGCCAGTCGTGGAAGTGGATTCCTACAGCGGCCAGCGAGTTGGTCACCAGCATGGTGCAGTCCTGGTTGACACCCAACTGGGCGTACGCAGCGGACAGGATGGCCTGGCCCTTACCGCTGGCAGCGACCGGTGCGGCCGGTGCTGCGGGAGCGGAAGAGGCCACCTTGATGGCTGCCGCGGGCGTGGCCGCGGGAGCGGCGGCGGCCGGCGCCTCAACAACGGCCGCGGGCTCTTCAACGGGAGCCGGCGTGGTGGTGACTGCCGGCTTCTCGTAGGAGATGGCAATGGTGGATTCAGCCGAAATGACGGCCGGTGCCGCGACGCCAACCTCAACGGTGGGGGCCGCTTCGTGCTGAACACCGGTGTCGGCGGCGTTAGCCGCGATACCACTGGTCAGGACCAGGCCGGAAGCAGCGGCGATAACCGCGGCCTGACGGCCCATGCCGCCGGCGTTGTCGCCGACTGCCTTGGCAATGACAGCCAGCGAGTTGGTCTTGGTGACCTCGGCGCGGTGCCGTGCAACAGCTGCACGAGTAGTCATTAATGTTTCTCTCTTTCGTGTTCCTCAGCACCGCGGTAGCAGGCATAAGGGCTTTGGACGCGCCGGCATCTTGGGGGTACGCCGGCACGCCCCGAACGGGGATTCAGTATGGGTTTCCGCGAGGAAGAGTCCCTGCAGCGCAAGACTGCAGGGACAAAGGCGCAGGGAAGTTACTTCGCCAGGGTGAAGAAGGAGGAGGTGCCCGTTGCAGCAGCAGCGTGCAGCATGGTGCCCTGCGAGGGGTTCAGTGCGCTGATCATCATGCCGTTGCCGACGTAGATGCCCACGTGGGCGCCGCCGTTTTGCATAACCAGGTCACCGGGAGCGGGCGTGGAGGTGGGCCGCATAACGGTCCAGGCGTTCGTGCGGGGAATGCTGATGCCGGCCTGGGCGTAGACCCACTGCGTGAAGCCCGAGCAGTCCCAGCCGTTGGGAGTGGTGCCACCCCACAGGTAGGGGTGGCCGATGCCGGTGTAGGCAATGGCTGCCAGGCCCGACGCAGCTGCGGAGGAAACGGTATCCGCAAGCTTGGCCGATGCGTCCTTGGTCGCGTCGGCAGCCGGTGCACCAGCAGCCCGGGCTGCTGTTTCCGTAGCGGTGGACTGCGCACGCACCCGTTCGATCACGGGCGCGGCCGTGGTCTTGACCACCGGGCGCTCGAAGGAGACGGTGGCGGTGGGTGCGGCGGTCACGGCAAGCGCAGCCTGTGCGGATCCGGACTCGGTGGACGCGGACACACCAGCGGTGGTGTCAGCGGCGTTGGCCGGAAGCCCCATGGTCAGGATGAGACCTGACGCGGCTGCAATGACTGCAGCCTGGCGACCTACGGTCCCGGCATTTGCACTGACTGCCTTGGACACGGAGCCCAAAGGATTGGTGCGAACCGTTTGCGCACGGTGGCGCGCAGAATTATGGCGTGAAGACACGAAGGTAGCCTCTCCCAATGCCTGCGAGGTGAGCTGTCGGATTCGGATGGGAGTTCACCCGGCCGCGCCGCTTCCTGGGAAGCTTTGCGACTTAACCCCAAGGCCTTCAGAATCGAAGACCAAAATTGGTTCCCCCGCCCCTGCCAGACGATGTCATGCGAACGGACCTTGAGCGGTGGCAGAGCTAGGCAATCCACTCAAGAACGTCAACTTCGGAAAAGTTGACGCGCTTTAGACGTTACAGGAGATCAGAGCCAATGTCACATTCAGGTCACGGCATGTCACCGAGATTTGAGAGCTGACCATCATTTGAGCTCAGAGCCATCCGGTGGGATCAACGACGTCGCCGTTGACCTGAACCTCGAAGTGGAGGTGGCAACCGGTGGAGGCGCCCGTGGTGCCGCTGAGGGCCACAACCTGGCCGCGGGTCACGGTCTGGCCGACCTTGACGGCGAACGAGGACAAGTGGTTGTACGTGGTTTCCAGTCCGTTGCCATGGTCCACCACGACGCGGTTACCGCCGCCATACTGGTGCCAGCCAACAAATGTCACAGTTCCGCTGGCAGCAGCCATCACCTGGGTCCCGCACTGCGCCACGTAGTCCTGGCCGCGGTGGAAGTCACCGGTACCACCGGTGATAGGGCTGACGCGGAACCCGAAAGGCGACGCGGTGATCATCTGGGCCAACGGCGGGCCAAGGGTTCCGGCGGAGGCCGCACGCGTGATGGACCCGACTGACTGGGCGCTCAACAGCTGCTTGAGCTTGCCGTCCGGGTCGCCTTGGGTAACAACGGAAGAGCGGCTGAAGTCAATCTGCGCGCCAGCTTCGGCGGAAATCTCAGGCTGCGGAGCGGCCGACACTGCCGAAACGGACTGGCCGGGCTGCTGGTCCGCCATGACCGGGCCCGTTACCGGAACGGTCACGGTCAGGAGCAGGCCCGTTGCGGCAAGGGCGATGCCGGCTTTCTGCCCTACGCCGCTGGCGGCGGCGAAATCGGTCACCTGCCGGAATGCACCCCGGCGGCGGCGCGCTTCGCGCTGCGGATCGCGGGGCCTCTCCGCGGTGGAATCCCCGACCGTGCGAGGCGCCGAAGCAGGGCCCGCCGCGCGGCGGCGGCCCCTTGAGTATTGCGTGGTCAAGAATGTTCCTCTCTGGATAGCCTGCGAAGTTAGCTGTCGGATTCGGATCAGAGAGTTCAAAGACCCGGCCCGCCGCTGCAAGCACTTCGCGCAGAAATATCCCGTGAGGATCCCTCGCTGGAAGAGGCTTGCTGCTGACGGACTTCACCCCAAGGCAGCCTTGCGACTGCCGGTTGTGGTTCCCCCGCCTCTGCCAGTTGGTGACTCGTGCACCTGATTCGCTGGCAGAGCTCGGCTCCGGATCAGGTAACGCTTTTGTATCGACGCTTGGTTTCAAACTATAGGCGATCAAAACGGACAGTAACAATTCCGTTATATTTGCGGAATGGCAGAAGTTGCGCTAGCCCAAAGAGGATCGGCCGCGCCACAGGACCGCTTCATGTGACTGCGGCGGGTTTCAGCTAACCGAAACGAAAACGTGGGCCGCGACTTCCGGTGGCAGTTCGAGCGCGCCCTCGATCCCCGGAACCCGTACGGAAATGTACTCCCCTACGCGCTCCAGCGAGACCGCCGCGCCGGGCCTGATTCCGCCTTCATCCAGCTGTACCAACAACTCAGGTTCCACCTGGATGGGCTCAGCCAGCCTGCTGATCGTGACACTCGACGTCGGCCCGTATCCGCGCATGGCCTCAACGAGATTAATCACACCAGTTTCAGGGAGGGCGGCAGCTCCGCCCAGCGCGGCCAGCCCGGGGATGGGATTGCCGTAGGGCGACTTGGTGGGGTGGTCAAGGAGTTGGTAGATGCGCCGTTCCACCCGCTCGCTCATCACGTGCTCCCAGCGGCACGCTTCATCATGAACGTAGGCCCAGTCCAAGCCAATAACGTCAGCCAGGAGGCGCTCCGCGAGCCGGTGCTTGCGCATCACCTCGGTGGCGCGCTTGCGGCCGGTCTCGGTGAGTTCCAAATGACGGTCCCCGGACACCACAACCAAACCGTCGCGTTCCATCCGCCCGACGGTTTGGGAAACGGTGGGTCCGGAGTGGCGCAGCCGCTCGGCGATGCGTGCGCGAAGAGCAACGATGTTCTCTTCCTCAAGCTCCAAAATGGTTCGAAGATACATCTCCGTGGTATCGATCAGATCCGTCATCCAGCTCAGCTCCTCGAGCACAGTACCTTGCGTTGACCCACCGTATCGCGTTCAAGCCGCAGAGAGGTCCAGTAAAAAGCTTAACCTATTTTGAATTTGTCCGGATAATCGCCCTAGGCTGCGAATCGTCTCACTGACCAGACTATGACGGCGCCGGTTGCCGCCCGATCCAAGGTTTCAGGCAGAATAAAAGCGGCCCTCGTTGCAGTCGCCGCTGACTGCCGGCCACCCCACCGTCCCGGACGTCAACCACGTCCATGCCGAATTTGGAGCCCTTGTGAGCGAAACCAGCATCACTATTCCTGCCGATCTCCTGCCCAAGGACGGACGCTTCGGCGCGGGACCTTCCAAGGTCAGGCCGGAGCAGCTTGAGGCCCTCTCAGCAGCGTCCCGGACAATCCTCGGTACTTCCCACCGCCAGGCGCCCGTCAAGAACCTGGTGGGTTCCGTTCGCGAGGGCCTCAGCCAGTTCTTCCGCGCCCCGGAGGGCTACGAGGTTATCCTGGGCGTCGGCGGCTCCACGGCATTCTGGGACATCGCAGCCTTCGGCCTGGTGGAAAAGAAGGCCCAGCACCTGTCGTTCGGCGAGTTTGGCTCCAAGTTCGCCTCGGCCACCAACAAGGCGCCCTTCCTGGAGGCCTCCTCCATCATCAAGTCCGAGCCCGGCACCCGCCCGGATGCCCGGGCGGAGGCCGGCGTTGACGTCTACGCGTGGCCGCAGAACGAGACGTCCACGGGCGTTGCAGCTCCGGTCAAACGCGTCGAGGGCACCGACGCCGGCTCGCTGGTCGTGGTGGATGCGACGTCCGCCGCCGGTGGGCTGGACGTGGACGTTGCCGAGTCGGATGTGTACTACTTCGCCCCGCAGAAGAACTTTGCGTCAGACGGCGGCCTGTGGCTGGGCCTGTTCTCCCCCGCCGCACTGGAACGCGCAGCGCGGATCAAGGCGAGCGGCCGCTGGATCCCGGACTTCCTGGACCTCCAGACGGCCATCGATAACTCCAGGCTGAACCAGACGTACAACACGCCCTCTCTCTCGACACTGGTGACGCTGGATTCCCAGGTGCAGTGGTTGAACTCGAACGGCGGGCTCGACTTCGCCAGCAAGCGCACTGCCGATTCTGCAGGCCGGATCTACGCCTGGGCCGAGGCATCCGAATACGCCACCCCGTTCGTGACCAAGTCCGAGGACCGTTCCAACGTCATCGCCACCATCGACTTCGACGACTCGATCGACGCCTCAGCCATCGCCAAGGTGCTGCGCGCCAACGGTGTGGTGGACACCGAGCCGTACCGCAAGCTGGGCCGGAACCAGCTCCGGATCGCGACCTTCGTCGCCATCGAGCCGGACGACGTCTCCGCCCTGCTGGCAAGCATCGACTACGTCGTCGGCGAGCTGCGCAAGTAACTTCCGCGCGGCACCCGTGCTTGCGGTGAGCCGCAGGCGTCAGCGTTCGACGGCGTCGTCCGGATTCTGGTCCCGGGCGGCGCCGTTTGCTGTGTCCCCCAGCCTGGAGACGACGCCGAAGTGGCGCAGGCCGCGGGCACGCCGGTTGAACGTCAGCCGGAGCTGCTGGGCACGGATGATCCACACCATGCCAATCAGGGCAGCGATGATCCCGGAGGCGGCCGCCACGGCAAGCGACCAGCGTCCCCCTGCCACGTTGGCCACCCAACCCACCAGCGGCGCCCCGATCGGCGTGCCGCCCATGAAGATGGCCATATACAGTGCCATCACCCTGCCTCGCATGACCGGATCGGTGGTGGTCTGGACGTAACCGTTCGCGCTGGTCATCATCGTGATCGCAAACAGCCCCACCGGCACCAGCGCAACCCCGAACCAGAAGTAGTCCGGGGCAAGCGCGGCCAGTCCGGAGGTCACACCAAAGGCCGCGGCAGCACCGAAGATCATCCGCAACCGGGGTTTGCCGCGGCCGGCGGACAGGAGCGCACCCGTCACGGACCCGATCGCCATGATCGAATTCATCAGCCCGAAGGCGCCTGCGTCCAGCCCGAATTCCGTACCCACCATCGCAGCGATGAACAGCACGAAGTTGAGCCCGAGGGTTCCCACGATGAAGACTGCCACCAGGACCACCACGATGTCCGGCCGGAACCGCACATAACGCAGCCCCTCCCGGATGCGCCCCTTGCCGGGCGCCGCGCGGGGAAGCTGCCGCAGGGACGCCGTCGGAATCTTCCACAGGCTCAGGAGCATGGCCAGGAACGTGACGGTATTGATCAGGAACACCCAGCCGGGTCCGACGGCCACGGTCAGCATGCCTGCCACTGCGGGCCCGATCATGCGGGCCACATTAAAAGAAGCACTGTTCAGTGCCACGGCGTTGGGGAGGTAGTCGTCGCGGACCAGCTCAGAAACGAAGGTCTGGCGCACCGGCGCATCCAGTGCTGACACCACGCCCAGCAGCAGGGCAAAGCCATAGACATGCCATAACTGCCCGACGCCCAGAACCACCAGGACGCCCAGTCCGGTACTCAGCAGCGCCATCACCGACTGCGTCATGATCAGCAGTTGTTTGCGGCTGTAACGGTCCGCCACGAGTCCGGCGACGGGGGCCAGGAAAAGCTGGGGACCCAGCTGGAGGGCCATGGTGATGCCCATGGCACCGGCGTCATGATCGGTCAGGTGGTCGAACACCAGCCAGTCCTGAGCCGTCCGCTGCATCCAGGTTCCGATGTTGGAGACCAGCGCTCCAATGAACCAGATCCGGTAATTGAGGATGTGCAGGGATTTGAAGGTGGACATCATGGCCGGCCTCCGTGCTGTTCAACCCTGCGCGCCACCAAGTGCCTAGTCAGCCTCGCCAGCGGGTTCGGATTCGTCTGCTTGGTCCGCGTCCGGCTCGTCGTTGCCGGCGGGTTCTTCCTCCGCTGCCTGTGCGTCCTCGGGGCGGACCCGCTCGGCCCACGGCACCCACTCCGGGGACAGGATGGAGTCCGCCGACGGGAGGAGGCCCAGCTCGCTGACGGTAACCACCTTGGAGCGGGAGTTCCGGGTCATCACCGCATACCATTGCCAGCCCTGGTAGCCGGGCAGCTTGGATTCGAAAAGGTGGGTGACCAGGCGGTCGCCCTCGCTCTTGGCCGCGATGTGTGCCCCGATGTCCGACGGCGCCGTGATGCCTTCGACAGCGGCCCGCGCCACATCGACGGCAGCCGCGAGGAAAGCATCCGGTTTGCCGATCCGCCACACGGGCACGCCGACGCGACGCTTGGCCTCAGGTTTGACGCCTGGCTGATCCGCTGCGGTCGCCTGCGCGCCGGACGGTGCCTGCTCGCTCAAGGGCGCCTGCTCCACTGCCGTGGTGTCCGGCTGTTCAGCTTCCGGGTTCATCGCCAAGGCCTAAACGTCCAGCTCGTCGGCAACCTTACGCAGGGCCGCCGCGATGGCTTTGCCCTTGTTGCCTTCCGGGTACTTGCCCGCCGACAGGGTGCCGGAGAGGTTGTCCAACACACTCACCAGGTCCTGCACCAGCGGTGCCAGGTCCCGCGCGTTGGGCCGCTTGGCCTTGGCGATGGACGGCGTCTTGTCCAGGACGCGCAGGCCCAGCGCCTGGGCGCCCTTGCGGCCGTCGGCGACGCCGAATTCAACGCGGGTGCCGGCTTTCAGCTCCGTGACGCCTTCGGGCAGCGATGATTTGGGCAGGAAGACTTCCTGGCCGTCTTCGCCCGCCAGAAATCCGAAACCCTTTTCCTTGTCATACCACTTGACCTTGCCGGTAGGCACGTAATCAACCTTCTTCGTTCTGCGTCTTGAGACACGGCCGGCAGTCACCGCATCCGCACCGATATGCGGGTTCAGGGTATGACAGCGACGGACCGTGTTGGTCTGTTCCTTCAAGGTTATCCTGCCGGGGGCGGATTACCGCTTTCATTGGCCCTCCGTCACGCCCTTCGTCACGCCTGCCGTCTGCCTGTCCTCACGCCCGTCCCCGTGGCTCCTGCCCCACCGGACAGACCGGCGGCCACCCCGCCGGCCGCGGCCCGCCCTGTTAGCGTTACGTCCATGACACCCTCGCGTTACCGGCGCCCACTGATGATCTCTGCCGCAGTAGTTGCCGTCCTTTCCCTCGTGGCAGTTGGGGCGGTCATGGCTCTGGCCTTCGCGGGCGTGGCCGCCCCGGCCTGGGTAACGTCCACCGCTTTATACGGACTGCCGGTTGCCTTCCTCCTGATGCTCTTCCTCGTCCTGGACAGCGTGGCAGGCAAGCGCCGGGCGGGAAAGCCCGGTGGGCTGTAACGTTGGACTGATGTCCCTTATCCGCGCGCTCAGCAAAGAATTGGAGGCACGCAGCGATGACTCGCTGCGGGCCCTCTTTGCGGCGCGGCCGGACCTGATGTCCCCCCCGGTACCGGATTTTCCCGCACTGGCGGCAAGGGCCAGCGCCCGGGTCAGCGTCCAGCGCGCCCTTGAACGGCTGAACAGGCCCCAAATGCAGGTGCTGGAGACGCTCCATCTGTGCACCAACACGGACACTGAACACAGTGCCTCGGCCGCGGGCGTGCGCAAACTCATTGCCGGGTCCACCGTGGCGGCCGTGGAACGCATCCTGGCGTCGCTCCAGGACCTGGCACTGGTTCACAGAGCGGCGCCGCCACACGGAACACCGGTGTCGGGGCACCGGCAGCGCTATTACCTGCCTGTGGGTTGCCTCAAGGACGTTGTGGGGATCTATCCCGCCGGGCTGGGGCGCAGCTACACCGAGCTGGTACGGCTGCAGCCGGCGTTCGCCCAGCGGGTGGTCCAGCTCGTTGCCGAGCTCCACCGCAGCGGTGTCGCCATCCAGGAAGCCACCACGCCCATGGAGGCCGCGCTCGCGCTGCAGCACTGGACGTCCTCGCCGGAGGCACTCGCCCAGGCCTTGGCGGGAGCCCCGGAGCGGACGACGGCGTTGCTCGCCAAATTCCGTAACTGGGCCATGGGTGCCGTCCCCCAGGCGCAACGGAAAGCGTCCGTGGCGCATCAGGGCGCGGACGTCGGGCCCGTTGACTGGCTGCTGGCGCGGGGACTCCTGGTCCCCCTGGACGCTGCCCATGTGGAACTGCCGCACAGTGTGGGGCTGTCCTTGCGCGGCGGTGCCATTATCAACGATTTCACCCTGGCGCCGCCGGTTCCGGAGCTGGGCAGCACCACTGCTGCACTGCGCCGGAACGCAGCGCTGGGCGCCATCGCCGAGACGCTTCGCCTGGTGGGCGAGCTCCTCCACGCGGTCCGGGCCCAGCCGTTGGCCACGCTGCGCAGCGGCGGAGTGGGGGTCCGCGAAATGAAGCGTTTGGCCGAAACCTTGCGCGTCGACCAGCATCAGGCCGGCCTGATGCTGGAGCTCAGCGCACTTTCCGGTTTGCTGCGCCTGGATGTTGACTCCTCCACCTGGGTGCAGCCGCCGCAGCTGGAGTGGCTGGATCTCACCCGGCAGGAGCAATGGCTGTGGCTGGTCAATGCCTGGCTCGCGAGCGAGCGGGTGCCTTCGCTCGTGGGGCAGCCCGTCAGCGGGCCTGCCGGCGCCTCCGCAGCACACAGGAGCCTGGCCGGAACCACTGTCAACGCCCTCTCCGCCGAGGCGCAGCGGCCCGACGCCCCGATTGTCAGGAAACGGATCCTGGAGATACTGAATGAGCTCACGCGTGAGGCGGGTGCAGGAGACGGCACCGCCCCGGTCCTGGACGGGGCCGCCGTCCTGCAGCGAGCCGAATGGACGCAGCCCCGGATGGCCCGCCGTTTCAGCTCGCTGATCAAGGGTGTGCTGGCCGAAGCGGAACTGCTGGGACTGATCGGCTCCGGCGCCCTGAGCCAGCTGGGCAGCGCCATAGCGGGCGACAACCCGGATGAAGCCTTGAGTATCCTCGGCGAACACCTGCCAGCCGCGCTCAACCACGTCCTGCTCCAGGCAGACCTCACGGCCGTTGCCCCGGGCTACCTGGCCCCGGAGCTGAGCGAAAAGCTCCTCTTGATGGCCGATGCCGAGGGCCAGGGGCCCGCCACCATCTACCGCTTCTCCACTAACTCCATCAGGCGGGCCTTGGACGCCGGGCATGACGCGTCCAGCCTGCTGGGCTTCCTTCGTGAACATTCAGCCACCGCCGTGCCCCAGCCGCTCGAGTACCTCGTGGAAGACACCGCGTCCCGGCACGGACGCCTCCGGGTGGGAACAGCCGCCAGCTTTATCCAAAGCGATGACGAGGCCGCGGTCCTGGAGCTCGCCTCCGAATCGAGGGCGGCCGCCCTGGGGCTGGCCCGCATCGCACCCACTGTCCTGATCTCGGCAGCCCCGCCCCGGGAAACTGCCCAGGTCCTGCGCGGACTGGGGTTTTCCCCCTCGGTGGAATCCGAGCCCGCACTGGTCCGGCTCCGGCGCACCATCAGCGCCCCCGGCAGCGCCCGGCCCGTCTACACTGCGCCGCGGACGGCGCCTCCGGACGAGGACGTGGCCGCCCAACTGGCGGTCCTGCGGAACGGCCGGGCAGAGGCGCGGCCAGAGGGCAACGGAAGCCATCCAGGCCCCGCCGCCGGCTCCGGCGAGACAGCCACCCAGCTAGGCCTCGAGACCCTGCAGCGGGCCATCCGGCTCAAGCAGCTGGTGAGCATGAACGTGGTGGACAGTCACGGGAATTCCAACCTCGAAACGGTTGTTCCCCTATCCGTAGGCGGCGGCCGCGTCAGGGTGTTCGATCCGGCAAAGGAAACCGAGCGGGTGCTCTCCATCCACCGCATCATCGATGTCGAAGCCGCAGAGGAACTGCGCCAGTAAGGACTTCCCCAACGTGACCGACGGCCCCCTGATTGTCCAGAGCGACAAGACCATCCTGCTCGAGGTGGACCACGAACTGGCTACCGAGGCGCGCCACGCGATCGCCCCCTTCGCCGAGTTGGAACGCGCCCCGGAGCACATGCACAGCTACCGGCTGACGCCGCTGGGCCTCTGGAACGCCCGCGCCGCCGGACTCGATGCGGAAAAGGTCCTGGACACCCTGCTCAAATACTCAAGGTTCCCGGTGCCGCACTCGCTGCTGATCGACGTCGAAGAGACCATGTCCCGGTATGGCCGGCTGCGGCTCGAAAAGGACCCCCAGCATGGCCTGGTCATGCGCACGGACGATTACCCGGTACTGGAGGAGGTGATCCGGGCCAAGAAGATCCAGCCCTTGTTGGGGCCTCGGATCGATGGCGAAACCATCGTGGTCCATTCCTCCCAACGCGGCCAGCTCAAACAGCTGCTCCTGAAAATCGGCTGGCCGGCCGAGGATTTGGCTGGCTATGTGGATGGCACGCCGCACTTGATCGCCCTCAACGAGGACGGCTGGAAGCTGCGCCCGTACCAGCAGCTCGCCACCGAGAATTTCTGGGCAGGCGGCAGCGGCGTGGTGGTGCTCCCCTGCGGCGCGGGGAAAACCCTGGTGGGCGCCGCGGCCATGGCCACCAGCTCCACCACCACGCTGATCCTGGTCACCAACACGGTGGCCGCCCGGCAGTGGAAGGATGAGCTGCTCAAGCGCACCTCCCTCACGGAGGACGAAATCGGTGAGTACTCGGGCGCCGTCAAAGAGGTCCGGCCCGTAACCATCGCCACGTACCAGGTGCTCACCACCAAGCGCGGCGGCCTCTACCCGCACCTGGAGCTCGTGGATGGCCACGACTGGGGCCTGATTATCTACGACGAAGTCCATCTGCTGCCGGCGCCCATCTTCCGCATGACGGCCGATCTCCAGGCCCGCCGCCGCCTGGGCCTCACGGCCACGCTGGTAAGGGAGGATGGCCGAGAAGGCGAGGTCTTCAGCCTTATCGGGCCCAAGCGCTATGACGCGCCTTGGAAGGACATCGAATCCCAGGGC
Source organism: Pseudarthrobacter sp. 01T43 (assembly GCF_056398665.1). NCBI lineage: Bacteria > Bacillati > Actinomycetota > Actinomycetes > Micrococcales > Micrococcaceae > Pseudarthrobacter > Pseudarthrobacter sp. 01T43. Next base: position 16,165 of record NZ_JBFTPV010000021.1, read on the forward strand.
TACATCGCGCCCGCGGACTGCGTGGAGGTCCGCGTTGACCTTCCCCGGGACGAACGGGTGGCTTACGCGATGGCCGAGGACGCCGACAAATACCGGCTCTGTTCAACGTCGGAGTCCAAAACCCTGATCGTGGAGCAGTTGGTGGCCAGGCACCAGGGCGACCAACTGCTGGTGATCGGGCAGTACATCGACCAGCTTGATGAGATCGGCGAACGCCTCGGCGCCCCTGTCATCAAGGGCGATACCTCCGTCAAAGAACGGCAAAGGCTCTTCGACGCTTTCCGTGCCGGCGAGGTTCAGACGCTAGTGGTGTCCAAGGTGGCCAACTTCTCCATCGACCTGCCGGAGGCCTCGGTTGCCATCCAGGTATCCGGGTCGTTCGGGTCCCGCCAGGAGGAAGCCCAGCGGCTGGGCCGCCTGCTCCGGCCCAAGAAGGACGGCCGGGCTGCCCGCTTCTATTCGCTGGTGGCCAGGGATACCTTGGACCAGGACTTCGCAGCCAAGAGGCAGCGGTTCCTGGCGGAGCAGGGCTACGCCTACCGCATCATGGACGCCAAGGACGTGGGGCAGCCAGGCTAGTTCTGTCCGCGCTGATGCGTGCGGATGGGCCGCCGGCCGCGCACACTGGAGAAATGCGCCAGAAGATCAAACCAATCATTCCGCTCCCCGGCCAGGAATCGGTGTGGGACTACCCGCGGCCGCCCCGCATTGAACCCAGCGCTGAAAGGATCCGGATTTTCTTTGGCGGCCAGCTCATTGTGGACACGTCTGACTCGGTCCGGGTGCTGGAGACCAGCCATCCTCCGGTCTATTACGTGCCCCGCTCGGCCTTCAGCCCGGGCGTCCTGGAGCCGGCGGCGGGGAGCAGTTTCTGCGAATTCAAGGGCGCAGCTACGTACCTGACTGTCCGCGCCGGCGGTGCAGAGTCCACGGGCGCCGCATGGTTCTACCCCGAGCCAACGGCAGGATTCGAACTCCTGGCTGACCGTGTTGCCGTCTACCCGGGCCGAATGACCGCCTGTGAGGTTGACGGGGAACGCGTGCGTCCGCAGGAAGGGGGCTTCTACGGCGGCTGGATCACCGACAAGGTGGCCGGGCCCTTCAAGGGCGGGCCGGGAACGCTTGGCTGGTAAGGCCCCGCCGTTTCCCTCGTCAAAAGCACAGGGAACGTCCAGAAAACTCACAGATTCTGGGAGCATGATGGGAGTATGAAGAAGACCGGTCCCGAAGCCAAGCTCCTCGTTGTTGACGATGAACCCAACATCCGCGAGCTGCTGTCCACGTCCCTGCGCTTCGCCGGTTTCGAGGTGGTTTCGGCTGCCAACGGGCGGGACGCCCTGGCCGCGGCCGAGCTGCACGCACCGGATCTGGCCGTCCTGGACGTTATGCTGCCTGACATGGACGGGTTCACCGTCACCCGCAAGCTCCGGGCATCCGGCAAGCACTTCCCCGTCCTGTTCCTGACGGCGAAGGACGACACCGAGGACAAGGTCACCGGCCTCACCGTGGGCGGGGATGACTACGTCACCAAGCCCTTCAGCCTGGACGAGGTGGTAGCACGCATCCGGGCCGTCCTGCGCCGCACCCAGCCTCTGCTGGACGACGACGCCGTCATCCGTGTTGATGATCTGGAGCTCGACGACGACGCCCATGAGGTGCGCCGTGGCGGCACCGTCATCGAGCTCTCCCCCACCGAGTTCAAGCTCCTGCGGTACCTGATGCTTAATCCCAACCGCGTACTGTCGAAGTCCCAGATCCTTGACCACGTCTGGGAGTACAACTTCAACGGCGACGCCTCGATTGTGGAGTCCTACATTTCCTACCTGCGGCGCAAGGTGGACATCGATCCTGACGCCCCTGCCCTGATCCAGACCAAGCGCGGCGTCGGCTACGTGCTCCGGACGGCTGAGAAGCGCTGACCTTGCTGCAGCGGTGGAAGTTGGCTTCCCTCAAGTCCCAGCTGGTCGCCATCATCATGGCGCTGCTGATTGTTGCCCTGACCGCCACCGGCGCGGGCACGCTGGCACTGCTGAACAGCTATCTCCAGGGCCAGGTGGATGACAAGCTGAACGCCGCCGTCGACCTCGCGAGCAAACAGCGCTCGTTCACGCCGCTGCAGGCGCCCAACCCGATGGTCCCCACCGATTACTCGCTGACTCTTTTTGTGCCCGGCGAGGAGCCCTACCCGTTCGGCGGAGACGCGAGCACCCGGCCGGACATCAGCGGTATCTCTTTGGATGAGGCCCAGCAGCGTGGCACCGAGCCTTACCAGGTCAGGGGAACGGACGGGCAGAACTGGCGCGTCGTTGCCGTGACTGTCCTCAGCGGCGGGCGCCTGGCCGTTGTGGTCATCGGTTTGCCGCTGCAGAGCGTGGACGACGTTCTCAAACACGCCACCTTGGTGATCTGCGGGGCCGGCCTGCTCACTCTGCTGCTCGCTTCCCTGATCGCCAGCTGGACAGTGTCCCGGTCGTTCCGGCCCTTGGCCAAGGTGGAGAAAACCGCCGCTGCCATCGCCGCCGGCGACCTCTCCCGGCGCGTGGACGTTGACAACCCCCACACCGAACTGGGACGGCTGGGCAGTTCGCTGAACGCCATGCTGGCCCACATCGAAACGGCTTTTGCCGCGAGGACCGCCTCCGAGGCCAGGATGCGCCGGTTCGCGGCCGATGCGTCCCATGAACTGCGTACCCCGCTGGTGACCATCCGGGGCTTCTCCGAGCTTTACCGCCACGGTGCCCTGGCCACTGACGAGGATGTGGCCACGGCCATGGGCAGGATCGAAAGCGAAGCCAAACGGATGGGTTCCATGGTGGAAGACCTCCTGCTGCTTGCGCGTCTGGACGAACAGCGTCCGCTCCAGCAGAAACCCGTTGACCTGCAGCTGATCGCGCACGACGCCGTGGTGGACACCCAGGCCAGCGACCGGGCCCGTCCCGTCTCCCTCACAGGGCTCGACGGCGGCCAGGCCATGCCCGCGCCTGTGCTGGGCGACGAAGCCAAACTGCGGCAGGTGGTGGGAAACCTCGTCGGCAATGCGCTGCGCTACACGCCCGAAGGCAGCCCCATCGAACTGGCCGTCGGCATCCGCACGTCCGACGCCGGACCGCGCGCCGTGATTGAAGTCCGCGACCACGGCCCCGGCATCTCGGAAGAGGAAGCTGCCAAGGTCTTTGAGCGTTTCTACCGCGCAGACACGTCCCGGACCCGTGAGACCGGTGGAAGCGGGCTGGGGCTCGCGATCGTCGCCGCCATCGTCGGTTCGCACGGCGGGTCCGTCAGGGTGGCCACGACCGACGGCGGCGGCGCCACTCTCGTGGTGAGCCTGCCCGTCCGCCAGGAAGCTGACGGCGTCCACACCGACCAGACGGAACAGGCGGGCCGGGCCGACGGGGACGACGGGGACAACCGCCCCGAGGGAGACGCGCGGGGTGGTGGTATGGGCGACGGCAAGGTTATCCACATATAGCACTCCAGCGTGGCGGGCCGGCAGCGCCCCTCCGTAGGCTCGATGCAGTGGCCCGGAACAGCCGGGCGGGCAGCGGACGCTGTCCCACTACATCGAGAGGCGCCAGCCATGAGCATCATTTCCGTCGATACCGAACTTCTCCAGCTCAAGTCAGCGAACGTCAAAGCAACTGTGGACCGGATCAGTTCCGACGTGCAGGCCATGAAGCGGGGCCTGGACGAACTGCAGGCCACATGGCGTGGCTCTGCCGCCAACAATTTCCAGGCCCTCGTTACGGAGTGGACCCTGACCCAAGGCAAGGTTGAAGCGTCGCTGGCATCCATCAACATGGCTCTGGCATCCGCGGCTAACACTTACGCCCAGGCCGAGCAGGGCAACACGCAGCGCTTCAGCTGAGCCGGTCAGGCTTCGGGTGTCGCCTGGTGAAACCGCAGCCGCCATTTCGTGCCATCCAACACCCACAGAGAGCTCCGGAGAACCGTGCCCGAGCGCGCATAGCTTCGGTACGTCAGCAAGACCGCGCTGGTGCCGATGCGGTCAGCGCCCAGGATCTCGAGCTCCGTCTGGTGTCCCGGGTCCTCTTCCAGTGCCATCATCATGGCGTCCCGGGTCCAGACCCTGCCTGAACTTCCGATCTCCATAAAGTCCGGGTGCAGGAGGACGCCGGTGCGGCCTATGTCGCCCCTGACCTCCGGGCCGGCCAGCTCGCGTTCGAGGGCCTCGACGATCGCCTCCGGGCTCGGTTCCGCCCCGGTGGCCACCGCTTCGTCGAACGCCTCGGCCTCGAGTTCGCTGAACAGGTCCGGCTCCTCAAAGGGCGCATTTCCGAGGGGGCTCGCGCCGACGGCGGGAGAAGGCTCCGTGCGGGCAAGCGCGGCAGCACTCCCGGCTTTGGCGGCTGCACTCCCAGCCCCGGCAGCAGTAGCAGCCCCCGCGGTGGTCTGGGACTGGCCCGCTGACTGGGAGTGGCCCGCTGAGACGGGGGCACCGGCGAACCCGGGGCCGGAACGGGCCGCGACCCCCTGCTGGTAGGCGGTGGCTGCGGCGCGGGCACGTTCATCGGCTGCCTCGTTGAGGTCATGACCGGCGTGGCCCTTAACCCATTCAAACGTGTACTTTCGGCCGGCGATTTCACGGTCCAGTTCCTTGAGCAGCTCCAAGTTCATGACAGGCTTGCCGTCACCTTTTCGCCAGCCCTTCCGTTTCCAGCCCGGCATCCATTTGGTGATCGAGTTGATGACGTACTGGCTGTCGCAGAGGACCCTCAGGTGCTCGTCAGGAACATGGGCGGTAGCGCGGAACAGGTCAAGCACGGCCATCAGCTCACCCTGGTTGTTGGTGCCGTGCGGCCATCCCCCCGCCCGCCAGCACTCGTCGTCGACGTACCAGGCCCAGCCGGCCGGGCCCGGGTTTCCTAAAGCCGAACCGTCGGCAGCTGCTGTAATTGTCACTGTTCCATCCTGCCAGAGTTCCGGCGCACTCCCGCGCCGATGCGGGCCGATGCGGGCCGATGCGGGCCGATGCGGGCCGCGATGCTCTATCAGGTTTGGTTGCCAAGGGGCACTTTTGGGAACCAAACCTGATAGAGCAAGTCGGGGTCAGCAGGTTACCCGGGTTAACGGCCGACGGCGGCCCCCACCTTTGGTGAGAACCGCCGTCGTGCGTTGTGCTGTGGTGCGTCTTGCCTGGGCTTTTTGGGGGCTAGAAGCCGCCCATGCCGCCCATGTCGTCGCCGCCACCCATGGCCGGAGCGTTCTTCTCCGGCTTGTCGGCCACTACGGCCTCGGTGGTGAGGAACAGACCGGCAATGGAAGCCGCGTTCTGCAGGGCAGAGCGGGTTACCTTGACGGGGTCGTTGATGCCGGCAGCCAGCAGGTCGACGTATTCGCCGGTTGCTGCGTTCAGGCCGTGGCCTGCGGGCAGGCCGCGGACCTTGTCCACCACAACGCCGGGCTCGAGGCCGGCGTTGAAGGCGATCTGCTTCAGCGGAGCGTCGATGGCAACGCGGACGATGTTGGCGCCCGTTGCTTCGTCACCCGTGAGGTTCAGGTTGGCGAACGCCTTGGCGCCGGCCTGGATCAGTGCAACGCCGCCACCGGCGACGATGCCTTCTTCAACAGCAGCCTTGGCGTTGCGGACAGCGTCCTCAATGCGGTGCTTGCGTTCCTTGAGCTCAACTTCGGTTGCGGCACCGGCCTTGATGACTGCAACGCCGCCGGCCAGCTTGGCCAGGCGTTCCTGCAGCTTCTCGCGGTCGTAGTCGGAATCGGAGTTTTCGATTTCGGCACGGATCTGGGAAACGCGGCCAGCGATCTGGTCGGCGTCGCCGGCACCTTCAACGATGGTGGTTTCGTCCTTGGTGACAACAACCTTGCGGGCGCGTCCCAGGAGTTCCAGTCCGGCGGTCTCCAGCTTGAGGCCGACTTCCTCGGCGATGACCTGGCCACCGGTGAGGACAGCAATGTCGGCCAGCTGGGCCTTGCGGCGGTCGCCGAAGCCCGGAGCCTTGACGGCAACAGACTTGAACGTACCGCGGATCTTGTTGACGATCAGCGTGGCCAGGGCCTCGCCCTCGATGTCCTCGGCAATGATCAGCAGCGGCTTGKWGGACTGCATGACCTTYTCCAGGACMGCAACSAGTTCCTTSACGTTGGAGATCTTGGAGTTGACGATCAGGATRTACGGGTCYTCAAGGACCGTTTCCTGGCGCTCKGYGTCGGTSACGAAGTAAGCGGAGATGTAACCCTTGTCGAAGCGCATGCCTTCGGTGAGCTCAAGCTCCAGGCCGAAGGTGTTGGACTCCTCGACCGTGATGACGCCTTCCTTGCCAACCTTGTCCAGGGCTTCGGCGATCAGGGCGCCGATTTCGTCGTCACCGGCGGAGATGGARGCSGTGGCYGCGATCTCTTCCTTGGTYTCGATCTCCTTGGCGGAGGCRAGCAGCTCAACCGTGACGGCTTCWACAGCCTTCTCGATGCCGCGCTTGAGGGACAGCGGGTCAGCGCCGGCTGCGACGTTGCGCAGGCCTTCTTTGACSAGGGCCTGGGCCAGCACGGTTGCCGTGGTGGTACCGTCGCCAGCGACGTCATCAGTCTTCTTGGCAACTTCCTTGACCAGCTCGGCGCCGATCTTTTCGTAAGGATCGTCCAGCTCGATCTCCTTGGCGATGGAAACACCATCGTTGGTGATCGTGGGGGCGCCCCACTTCTTTTCGAGGACGACGTTGCGGCCACGCGGGCCGAGGGTGACCTTGACGGCGTCGGCGAGGATGTTCAGGCCCCGCTCAAGACCGCGGCGTGCCTCTTCATCAAATGCAATGATCTTGGCCATAACGGCAGTAGTCCTTTCGGGACAGTCGTTAAGAATGAACCTCACTGCAGTGCCCGCGACGGACGATCTTTGACCGCGGCCTCTGTATGCCGCGGCTGGGGATCTCACTCCAGCTAGGTGTTTCTCTCGCTCCAGGCCCGGCGCCAAGCTCCGCAACCGGCGGATGCCGGACGTTGCTTTAGCAGTCGGTACGTAGGAGTGCTAACTCAATAATTAGCACTCCCTAGGTGAGAGTGCAAGCGAATGGGCCCCGAAACCGCGTATCCGTCGGCGGCCGTTCGCCGTTGGCGATCAGCCCGCCGCCCGGCCTGCTGCCTCGCGTCCGGTGAGTACGGCCCGGTTGTCCGCGCCGTACGTGAACACCATGAAGTTCGCCGTGGTGATATCTCCATGGGAGTCGAAGGCGACCGGCCCCGATTCGCCGTCGTAATTGATTTTTGCCCCAGTCTTCGCAACCGCAAGGCAGTCGGCATATGAGAGGCACGGTTTGCCGGGCTGGCCGGTGTCCTGCCCGGCAACTGTCCCGCCAGAAACAGGTATGAGGTTGGCCGCGATGGAGCGACCGGCGTCGTCATCGGCCACAGCCGCAGCCAAAGCCGCGAGGTTCACCGCGTCGTAGGCCTCGGCCGCGAAGGACAGGTCCTTCAAGGCCGGATTCGCTTCGAGCAGCCGCGCCTGGAAGGCCGCCGAGGCGAACACGCCGGGCACCACGGCACGGGCACCGTCCAGGGCTTTCGAGCCAAGCCCCGAGCCGTACTGCGCGAAGGCACCGTCGCTGAGGATCAGCTTGCTGCCGGCCAGCCCCGCATTATTGAGTTCCGCGAGGGCACCCTGGGCATCGTCGCGGGCGATCAGGACCACGGCGTCGGGCTTTGCCATCCGGGCCGCGGCGGCTGCCTGCTGCGCGGCACCCGGCTTGAACGCCGAGGTGCTGACGGTTTCCAGGCCCGCGGCGGTGGCGGCACCGGCCACCGCGGCGGAGACGTCCTTGCCATAGGTGCTGTCCTGGTGGACAACGGCAATGCTCTTGGCACCGCTATCCTTGGCCAGCTTCACCAATACGGAGGCCTGGGCAACGTCCGCTGCCGCCGTCCGGAAGTAGTAGCCGCCGCTCTTGTACGTGCTCAGCGCCCCCGCTGAATTCGCCGGCGAGATCAGCGGAGTCCTGGCGGCGGACAGCACGTCAATGGCGGCTGCCGCATGGCTGGAATCCGTGGGTCCAATCACCACGTCAGCCTTACCGTCAACGAGGTTTTTGGCCTGCGCTCCGGTATCTTCGCCGGCCCCGATGATCAATTCAACAGGCTTGCCTTTGTGGCCTCCGGCGGCGTTGATGTCCTTGACGGCGACCTCCGCGGCCGCCCGTTGTGCGTCGTTGAGGAAGCTCTGCTTTCCCGTGTTGTCCAGGATCATGCCGATGCGCAGGACACCATCGCCGGAGGCTTCAACGGTGTCCAGCCGGGCGTTGCCCCCGGCGGTGCCGGCACACCCGGCCAATGCCAGCAGAACGGCCGCCGCTGTGGTGCTCCGGAGGATTGCTGAAGGCAGGCTGCCGCCGTTCACTCTGCGGGCCGGACGCTTTCGGCCTGCGGGCCCTTCTCGCCTTCGCCGACTTCGAGCTCCACGCGCTGCCCCTCTTCGAGGGCCCGGTAGCCTTCGCCGTCGATGGCCGACCAGTGCACAAAGACGTCATCCCCGGAGCCATCCACGGTAATGAAGCCATAGCCCTTTTCGGCGTTGAACCACTTGACGGTTCCCAATGCCATGATGTCCACTCTTTCCGTAGTGCCGACGATCCACCTCACTGTGAGCCGCGTAAGCCGTATGCGCGTGCAGCTGTGCGCCGTGTACAGCTTTTTGCGCCGCGAAAGGGACCGAAGCCTGAATTCACTCTAGCCACAACCCGTCCCGGTGGCCGAGCCTCATGGCCCTCCGCGGCACGAAAGTTATTGACGCGTGACCGCGGGGCTTCCGGGGGTGGGTGTTACCGGTAGTCCGGCCCCAGTATCACTACAACAGGCAGCTGGAATTCCTGGCTGTTGACCAATGTGGGGATGCCCAGGAGGGTCCCCAGCGCTGCGGCGTTGGCCCGCTGAGCTTCACCCGCATAGAAGATCCTGGACGCCTGTTGCGGCGCTCCGGCCCAGTTGCCGACCTGTCCCAGCTTCCAGCCGTCGTTCTGCAGCACCGCACTGACCCGTCCGGCGAGCCCGGCGGTGCCGGCCGCGTTGTACACGGCAACGCCCTGCGACTTGTTCAGGAGGGCGGCCGGCGTTTCAGTGGCGGACGGAGAGGCCGTGGGCTCCGGGCTCGCAGAAGGCTCAGTGCTCACCGACGGCCCGGCGCTGGGGGACGGTTCCGCACTGGCCGATGGGGCGGCGCTCGCTACGGGGGATGCTGACGTTTCGAGGCTTGTGGACAGCTCGCTGCCGGCCTGGGTGAAGCCGAGTTTGGGGAGAATCAGGAATGAGACAAGTCCGATGGCCAGCGCCGCGATCCCTACCGCAAGGACCGGCCAGAGCTTCCGCCGGACGGGCGCCGAGGCCGTGCGGTGGACGCCTTGCCGCGAGGCGGTCTCCGGTACCTTGTCGAATTCATCGCGAGCGTATTTGGTCATGGTGCAGAGACGTCCTTGTTGATTGCTGCTGATGGCTCAGCACGAAGTTAGTCAGGCGTCGGAACCCAGGCGGCGAGCAGTGCGTGCCCGGTGACGCGACGTACGTAGTCTACGCAATCTCTTGACCAGCATGGGGTCGTGGGCCAGCGCCGCCTCGGAATCAATGAGGGCATTCAGCAGCTGGTAGTAGTGTGTCGCGGACAGGTCGAAGAGCTCCCGGATGGCCTGTTCCTTGGCCCCGGCGTACTTCCACCACTGCCGTTCCAGGGCAAGCATCTGCTGGTCGCGCTCGCTCAACGGGGAGTCACGAAGGGTGAAGTCAGCCAGCAGCGGGGTCTGTTCCGCGGCGTCCGGCAGGTGTTCCCGAGCAGGCTCCGCCACGGCACATCCCTTCGCTGGTGAGGTTGGAAATCTCATCCCATGCTACGGCGTAAATAACATGCTTGTCATTTGAAGCCCGGCCGCACTAACCGGCGGCCCCGGGGGGAACCCTGCGAGAATGGGACCGTGTTTGAATCTGACGCCCTGTTCGAGTTGGCGGAGGAGCCGGCGGACGCCGTTGGTTTCGCCGAGTTGGCGGCAATGCCGCTCCGTGAGTTGATGGTCGCCGACTGGGCGGCCGCGCTGGGCCCGGTTGAACCGGAGCTGCGCGGCGTCCTCACCTTCCTGGCCGCGGAAGTGGACGCGGGGCACCAAGTGCTGCCATCGCCGTCGAACGTCCTTCGCGCCTTCAGGCAGCCACTGGCTGAGGTCAAAGTCCTCATTGTGGGCCAGGACCCTTACCCGACCCCCGGCCACGCGGTAGGCCTTGCCTTCGCCGTCGACGCGCGGACACGACCCATCCCCCGGAGCCTGGCGAACATCTACCGCGAGCTGGAGTCCGATCTGGGCATTCCGCCGCGCGTCCACGGCGACCTGTCCGCGTGGGCCGGTCAGGGCGTCCTGCTGCTGAACAGGGTCATGAGCGTCCGGGCGGGCGCCGCCGGCTCGCACCGCGGCAAGGGCTGGGAGGCAATTACGACGGCGGCAGTCACCGCGGTGGCCAACCGCCGTGCCGCCGACGGCGGCAGCCTGCCGCTCGTGGCGGTGCTCTGGGGCAAGGATGCCGACGGCGTCCGGTCCCTCCTGCCCGGCGCGGCGGTGGTGGCCAGCGCGCACCCGAGCCCCTTGTCGGCGTCGCGCGGTTTCTTCGGCTCACGGCCTTTCAGCAGGATCAACGGGCTGCTGCGGGAACAGGGCTCGTCCGGCGTAACCTGGGAGCTCCCCGCCGGTCGTTTAGCTTAGGGTTGCCTTATGAGTACCGTCCCGGCCGCCACGAGCGCAACGAAGAACACCCGTCCGCAGATTGACCTCACCGTCATCCGACGGGAAGAACTCTCGCCGCACATGGTCAGGATCGTGGCGGGCGGCCCGGGCTTTTCCACCTACGCGAACAACGCCTTTGTGGACCGCTACGTCAAGATTGTGTTCCCGCAGCCCGGCGTTGAGTACGCCCAGCCGCTGGATCTGTGGACCATTCGCGAAACCATGCCCCGGGCGCAGTGGCCTTTCACCCGCACCTATACGGTCCGGTGGGTGGACACGGCAGCCCAGGAACTGGCCATCGACTTTGTCATCCACGGCGACGAAGGACTGGCAGGCCCCTGGGCGGCCACCGCGAAGCCCGGTGACACCTTCACCTTCACCGGCCCCGGAGGGGCCTACAACCCCTCGCCCGGCGCCGACTGGTACCTCTTTGCCGGGGACGAGGCCGCCCTGCCGGCCATCGCCGCAGTCATCGAATCTCTGCCGTCGGACGCCAGCGGTCTGGCGTTCATCGAGGTGGACGGCGACGCCGACATCCAGCAGATTGCGGCCCCGGCAGGCGTCCAGCTCAACTGGCTCCGCCGGAACGGTGCCCCCGCCGGTGAAGGCGATCTCCTCGTCTCCGCAGTGGCCGACGCCGACTGGCCGGACGGACGGGTTGACGTTTTTGCCCACGGCGAGCGCGGCTACATGAAGGCCCTGCGGAACGTGCTCTTTGTCCAGCGTGGCCTCGAACGGAGCCAGGTGTCCCTCTCCGGCTACTGGGCAAAGGGCCGGGTGGAGGACGATTTCCAGGCGGAGAAGAAGCTGCCGATCGGGAAGATCTAGGCAGGCGGCTTTACCGCTCTACCGCCGGCGTGCGCGGCGTCGCTCGTTGCTGGCCAGGCTACGCGTCAGGGGCCGGGCGAGGGTGTCGCCGAGGACAATGCCGGCCGCCGTGCCCAGCACAATCGCGCCTGCGTTGAGCATCCCCCCGGCGCCAAACAGGATCTCGGACTCCTTGATGGTCAGGACGTACATGGAGCGGAAGATGGTCAGGCCGGGCAGGAGGATCAGCGCGGCCGGAACGGCAACCACCAGCTGCGGGGCGCCCATCTTCAGTGCCACCACCCTCGCCAGCAGACCGATCACGACGGCGGCGATTGCCGGGGAGAACCGGTCACCGATGCCGAGGGAGCCTGCACCCAGCAGCACAAAGTAACCCACCACGCCCACACCCGCGGTGGGCAGCAGCAGATCCCAGGAGGTCTGCTCTGTGATGCCGATGGCCATCACGGCGAGGGCAATGAAGATCACCAGGACCCACAGATCGTAAGCGGGCGGGAACGTCTCAGTGACGTCTATGGCCTGCATCCCGCTCATCGCCCCCGCAACAGAGGCCACCGCGATCCCGGCCACAATGGCGCCAAAAGTCAGCAGCGTGGACAGGAACCGGCCCGCTGCCGTCACGGGGAACCCGTTGATGGCGTCCTGGACAGAGGAAACCAGCCGCCCGGTGGGGAGGAGCAGCAGGATGCCGCCCACCACCACGATCGCCGGTGCATTGGTGAGGCCGAAGCGCCACAACAGCAGCGCGGTGAGCGTGACACCGAAGGAGCACGCCGCCGTCGTAAAGAAGTCCGGCACCCGCCACCGGCCCAGCTGACGGGCAAGGAGGCTGACCCCGAGGTTGGCCACGAAGGCGATGGCTGAGGACGCCGGTCCCCCGCCGAGGACGCCCACAAAGGCGGCCGCGAACACGCCGAAGGCCATGGTGACCATCCAGCGCGGGAACGGTTTGGGGCTGGTGATGGCCTCGTCCAGCCGTCGGATGGCTTCATCGCGGCCCACACCCCCGGCCACAATGTCCGTCACCAGCCGGTGCACTTTCGCCAGCCCGGCGTAGTTGTTGGTCCAGGACCGCACCACCCGAAGCAGCGCGATGGGCGGCTGGTCCTTGGGAGCGTAGTTGATGGCCACCGACTGGTTGGTGATGTCCACCTCGATGTTTTTCAGCCCCAGCGCCGCGGTGACGGCAATGATGCTCGTCTCCACCTCGAGGGCGCCGGCCCCGTAGCGGAACATGGTCTCGGCCAGGTGTAGGGCAAAATCCAGGGTCTTACGGGCGGAGGTGTCCACGCCTCCCACCTGGATCATGGGGTTGGCGTAGGGGCTCCCGGCGAGCCTGTCCACGATGCTCAGTGGCGCCGTCGGCGGGTTCTCCCCCTGGACCAGGCGTCGCAGCATCCGCTTCGCGGCAGCATCCTGGCGGAGCTGGGAAGGCGAGAGCGGCTCTGTCTTGGGCAGGCCGTCGGTATGGGCCTTGCCCCGGGAATTTTCAGGACGTTTGGTCACGTTGGTCCTCCTCCCTGTTTGGCGCGTGTGGTTTGGTGTTACGCCTGCCGCTTCAGCGGCAGTTTGCCGAGCAGTATCCTGGCGACGGCAACGGCGGCTCTGCCCAGGCGGTTGGCCCGGAAGGCGAGGGGCCGGACCGGCATCACGAAGTCGCCAACGAGTTGAACCACGTTTCCGCCGAAACCCTTCTTGAACTGGTAGCCGCCGTGGCCTTCCTCGTCCTGACCCTCGATGCCAAAGGTGCCATAGAAGTTGTACCTGGCGTAGCCCTTCTCCAGGCCGTGCAGCATCATGCCCCAGTACAGGGAGGTGGCCCCGTTGAAGTAGATGTAGTCCTGTTTGGTGCCGCCGATCACGCACACCACTTCGTCGCCGAAGCACACAAAGTGAATGGCGGCCACGGTGGCGACGCCCACGGAATCAGGGAACCGTTCGATGTCCTTGAGACTGCGCTCATAGCTGTCCGCGAGGTCCTGGACCACTTTGAGCCGGTTGGCTTTCTTTTTGCTGCCGGATTCTTCGACCTCGCGGCGCAGTTCGGCGGCGGCCGCGGCTTCGGCTTCCAGGCGTTCGGTGATGGACTTCCGATACGCGGGGATGTCGATCTTCGCCATCATGAGTTTGGTGAACTCGGGCGAGGTGGTCCGCAGGAGCTGTTCGTAGTATTCGCGTTCCCGGTAGACGAAGCCCTTCTCGTCCCCTGCGGTGCTCAGCGCGTTGTAGAACTCATCCAGGGTCGCCAGGGTGGCCTGTTCCAGGAACACGCCGTTCTTTTCCGCCTTGCGGATGGCCTTGCGGGTCCGGTAGCTGGTGCTCATGATGAGCTCTTCGGAATCCTTGATGCCTTCGAGTGTCTTGATGAACATCCAGTTCACGTTGACGAAGTCCATCTCTGAGCCCTGGTGCTCGAACCCCAGTCCCGCAAGCTCGGCCACGAGCGGCCTGTTGTCCGTCAGCTCGGGGTGCTCGGCGCCGTCTTCATCGCGGGCGATATAGGTCAGGTTCGGGGAGATCCGAAGTTCGGCGGCTTTCCGGCCGGCGGCGCGTTCTTTGAGAAGTCTGACGACGTCACGCACCAGGGTGGTGTCCGTGTAGTCCATGAGGGGGCCCTTGGCGCACTCGCACACCTTGTAGCCCCAGCGGTTGGTGGTGTAGTTGAGCTTGCCGGCGGCGACAAGTTCGCCGTCGCGCCTGACACCGAAGAGTTCCACCACCAGGCCGCGGGAACGCTGGAACCGGACGAAGTCAGCGGACTGGATGAAGCTGTTTTGCGGGTGTTTGAGTGAGTAGGCCTCGAACTCGGCATCGCTGAGGATGCCAAGCTCGAGTCCGGCTTCGGCCTTGGTTGGATTCACGGAAGTAACCTCATCTGTGGCTGCGCCGCCCGGCTGGGGCCTGCGCTGGCAGTCGTAGTGGTTGGCGGGTGGTGGGTGTGCGTTGGTGGCGCGCTCTCAGTAGAACTGCTGGCCGGTGCGGGCGGTTTCGAGCCGACGGAAGATCCGTTCCGCTCCCTTGACCCAGAGGGCGTGCCGGATCGGCGAGAGGACGTAGTCATGGCAGCCGACGAAGTCCGTGACCGTCTTGGTGAAGCTCGTCTTGAACATGCCCATACCGTACAAATTGTGGGATTTGTCCTTGATCCGGGCCGCCGGAGGCGTCCCGCAGAAGTCGTATTCGGTGCAGCCGAGCTCCTGCATGCGGCGGATCGCGGCCCATTGGACCAGATGGGAATCGCCGTACTGCTTGCGGTTCTGGGTGGAGCCGCCGTCCTTGTAGGTTGCCTTGGCACCGTAGTTGATCACAAAGGCACCCACGCTGGGTTTGCCGTCCTCGTACACGAAGAAGAACCGGCCTTGGCCGCGGTTGCAGAATTCGTCCCAGAATTGGGCGTAGTACTCGTAGCTGCGCAGCGGCATGGAGCCCTTGGCGTTGACGGTGTCCGCCATGAGGTCATAAAGGGCCTGGTACGTTTCCGGGCTCTGTTCGCGTTCCACCACCACGCAGCCTTCGCGTTCGGCCCGGCGGATCGCGTTGCGGGCACGGGAGGAAATGGCACGGAGAACTTCGTTGGCAGGCGCGGCAATATCCAGCAGCGCAGTTGAGTCGTTGGACTGGATGTTGGGGGCCTTCACCAGGCCCGCGGCGGCAAGCTGCGCCGGGACTTCCGGTGAATCGATGATGTCCGGCTCGATCTTGATGCTGAAGACATTGAGCCTGCGGCCGCGGGCGAACGCGGCGCACGCTTCCAAGGCCGGCTTAAGGTCTTCGACGGAGTCCAGGTCCGGCCCCTTGATCAGGTACCAGAGCCGGCCCAGGACCGGGAATTTCTTCTCGAGGACCACGTTGTAGCTGGACGTTGCTCCCGATTCCAGGACCAGGAAGCGGACGCTCCAGCCGCTGCCGTTCTTTACCGACGCGTAAGCCGCAGACTGCAGCATGTTGCCGCCGTTGGGGTTGGCTGTAACGTGCTTGTCCCAGTTCTCAATTTCCTCCGCAGTGGCAAAGCGGGCGGTGAATTCTCGCAAGGGGGCAGTGTCCAATCTCAGGGTTTCGTGCGCGGTTCTGTTCTCGTGGCGGCGTGCGGACATGTAGCCACAAGTCTAAAGCCTGATCCTGTCCGGCCGTTCCAGCAGGGTGGAGGGCGGCTTGACCAGCGGGCCGCCCTTCGCAAGGGTTGACCCATGGAGTCACTGCCCGGAAAATCCGTCCAAAGCCCCGAGGGCGCCAGCCCGAAACGTGGGCGCGGCCCCCAGGCGCTCGCCCTCGCGATCTTCCTGGCAGGCTCCGCCTTCGTCGCCTGGCTGGGTGCTTTTGCCACCATCAACAACGTGAACGGCTGGTACGTCGACGCTGATAAGGCTCCCTGGTCACCACCCAACTGGCTGTTCGGGCCGGTCTGGACAGCGCTCTACACGGCCATGGCAGTCGCCGCCTGGCTGGTCTGGCGCCGCCACAGCCAGGAGTCGCGGCCGGCCTTGGTGGTCTACGGAATCCAACTGGGCCTCAACCTGCTGTGGACTCCGACATTTTTCAGCCTTTATCCCTCGATCGGCACGGCGGCTCTTTGGCTGGCTTTCGCCATCATCCTTGCGCTGATCGTGGCAGTGACCGTAACGGTGGTCCGCTTCGGCCCGATCAGCCGGATGGCAGGGCTCCTTATGCTGCCCTACATCACCTGGATTGTGTTCGCGTCGTCCCTCAACCTCTGGGCAGCGCTGAACAACTAATCAGCCGGCCTGGTTCTCCCCGCCCGGGAAGCATCGAGTCAGCCGCGGAGCCGCTCCACGGCAGCCAGGAGCACCTCCACGTCCCCCTGCCGGCCATCCGCGCTCGAGGCCGCGCCGCCTTCCCACATGGCATTCAGGTACAGCCCGTCCCCCATATACAGCACGGCCCTGGCCATGCCGTTGCCAACATCGCCGGCGATGAGTTCCAGCCACTGCTGCTGGATGGCAGCAAAGCGACGCCGGGCCTCCACGTGGGCCACCTCCGCCAGACGGCTGGCCGCGAGGAAGGAACGGTCCATCGGCGAACCGGACCAGAGCGACGTCCGGATGAAGTACGTCGCTGCGCCTTCGGGAGCCGCCGCCATGAGGGCAATGTCCTCGCCGGCCAGCGAATCAAGGCGCTCCAACATGGCCGCGATCAGCGCCTCCTTGTTGGGAAAGTGGTAGAGCAGGCCGCCTTTGGACACTCCGGCCTGCTTGGCCACCGCATCCAACGTGGCGGCCCGCTCCCCCACCCCGATCAGGAGTTCTTCGAACGCATCGAGGACGGCATCGCGTGCTACGGGTTTTCTGGCCATGGTTCCCATCATGCATGGTCGGAGTCCGGTTTCTTAACTATACCGTCCGGACGGTATAGTTATTCAATGACATTGTCCGAGGCCTTTCCCCGCAACACGCACAGAACGCAAGCCGGAGCCCTGCCGCCGAGGCCTGGGCGGGCGCCGTGGCGCGACTGGCTCGCGCTGCTTTTGCTGATGTTCCCGGTACTTCTGGTGGCGGTGGACAACACCGCCCTGACGTTCGCGCTCCCGGCGATCGCTGGCAGCCTGCAGACAACCGGCGTCCAGTTGCTGTGGATTGTGGACGCCTATCCCCTGGTGCTTGCCGGCCTGCTGGTGGCCATGGGCAGCCTGGGCGACCGGATCGGGCGCCGCCGCCTGCTCCTGATCGGCAGTGCCGGCTTCGCTGCGGTTTCGGCAGCCACAGCCTTTGCCCCCAGTGCTGAGTGGCTCATCGCCGGACGGGCCGCGCTGGGCCTCTTCGGTGCCATGCTGATGCCCTCCACCCTGTCCCTGATCCGCAACATCTTTCCGGAGCCAAACCGGCGCCGGCTGGCTGTGGCCATCTGGGCGGCAGGCTTCTCCGGCGGTGCCGCACTGGGGCCCATCTTTGGCGGCTGGCTGGTGGAGCATTTCTGGTGGGGCGCCATCCTGCTGGTCTCAGTGCCCATCATGCTTCCCCTCGTGGCCTTTGGCCCCGTCTTCATCCCGGAGTCGAAGGATCCGCGCCCCGGACGTCTCGACGTGCCGAGTATCGCCCTCTCCCTGCTGGTCATGGTTCCCCTGGTGTATGGCATCAAGGAGCTGGCAACGGAAGGTTTCGGTGCCGTTCCTGCGGCCCTCGTCGCCTTCGGCCTGGTCATGGGATGGGTCTTTGTCCGCCGCCAGCAACGGCTGGCCAGCCCCTTGTTGGACGTGTCGCTCTTCAGCAACCGGGTCGTCAGCACTGCCATCGCGGCCAACGTGCTGGCATTGTTCTCCTTCACCGGTTTTATCCTGTTCCTGGCCCAGCACCTGCAGCTTCTGGACGGGATGACGCCGTCGGCCGCCGGCGTGGCCATGATCCCCGCCCTGGTGGCCACGGTGATCGCCGGCCTGGCAGTGGTTCCACTGGTCCGGAGGGTGCGGCCTGGCTTCGTAGTGGCCGGAGGCTTGGCTCTTAGCGCCATGGGCTACGGGCTCGTCACCTTTGGGGACCACACTTCCGGCCCGGTTCTGCTGCTGGCCGCACTGTTGATTCTGGCCCTGGGAGTGGGCGCTGCGGAAACCATTTCCAACGATCTCATCCTGGGCTCCGTTCCTGCTGAGAAATCAGGTGCTGCGGCGGCCATCTCGGAAACCGGCTATGAGCTGGGCTCCTTGCTGGGGACTGCCGTCCTGGGATCCATCCTCACTGCGTCCTACCAGCACAACCTGCGCATGCCCGCGGGACTGGAAGGCTCGGCGTCCGCGAGCGCTGTACACCAGGCGGGCGAGACCCTTGCCGGGGCAACGGATCTGGCCGCAGGCCTCCCTGCCCCACTCGACGAAGCGGTCCGCGCAGCGGCGCGCTTCGCGTTCGATTCAGGCGTCCACATCACTGCGGCAATTGCGCTGGTGCTGATGGCGGGCGCGGCGGCCACCACCGCCGTCGTCCTCCGAAAGGTCCCGACGGCGGACTAGGCACAGCGGTGGCGGACTAGGCACAGCGGGAAGGCGCCGCCGGCGCGCACACAAAGGCCCGGCGTCGGAAGTAATTCCGGCGCCGGGCCTGTATTCGCCTTATGAGCGGTGCCTACTTCATTCGCCTTATGAGGGGTGCTTACTTCGTGTCAGGCGCGGTGACGCTGGCCGAGGCCTTCATGGTCTCGGCGTTCACCATCCAGGCGTACTGTTCCAACTTGGCGATGAATTCGTGGAGCAGGTCCGCGGTGGTGGGGTCCTCGTCATCCACCTCGTCATGAACCTTGCGCATGGTGCCCACCGCAGCTTCAAGGGCGGCGACGATCCGCTCGATGGCGTCCTTGGTACTGATGAGGCCCTCGGGGAACTGGGCCAGGGACGTCGATTTGGCCACGGTGGAGCTCCGGCCATCCGGCAGGGCGTGCAGGGCGCGCATCCGCTCGGCTGTGTCGTCCGCGAACTGCCGGGCGGCGTCGACGATTTCGTCCAGCTGCAGGTGGAGGTCCCGGAAGTTGGTTCCCACGATGTTCCAGTGCGCCTGCTTGCCCTGGATGTGCAGCTCGATCAGGTCCGCGAGAACGGCCTGCAGATTGTTGGTCAGGGTCGGTGAAGCTTTCATGAATCCTCCTCGATTGGTCCAGTGATGCCGACGTTATCAGGCCGGCTACGGGCGGCGCGGGCCTCCGCCCGTAATTTCACAGTAAGCTTACTAATCGCTTGCGGCCACCAGCAACGTCCTAAACTGCAGCAGGCACGACGCCGGGCGACAGCGGGTGCCCTACCGGAAAGTCTCCGGACAGGGCGCCGCTATTTGTGGGTTTTCCACGGTCTCAACGCCGGCCCGTCACGCCGGTGAACCGGCCGTCACCAGAAGTGCGCCACATCCACCACCAGGCGCGAGCCGGAGTCGGGGCCGTCCAGGGTGAAGACCCGGAACGGGAGCCGGGCCCGGACCCCCAGGCCAAGGCTGGTGTAGCCTTCGAAGCTGCCCGCGTACGCCACCTGGCGGAAGGTCTGGTAGCCCGACACGTCGGATAGTTCGGTCTGGGACACCGGGCTGTACGTGGCGTTGCCGCTGCTGTCATAGGACGGCGCGTTCACCGTTACCTGGAGGAACGCCGAACCCCGCAGTGGGATCTCCAAACCTGAACCGTCCTGCACCACCACCGGAACATACCGGACCGTGTAGCCGGCAGCGGGGCCGCTGAGATCAACCACCATCCGGTCGAAGCAGTAGTGCTGCCCCGTCCTGACATTGGTGACGGATGCGGCGCTCATCCCCGGCTCTGTCTTAGCCAGCGACCCCCAGGCGAGTCCGCAGTACGATGTTGCTGCCGAGGCGGGCCCCGGAGCCAGGAAACCCAATCCAACGGCCACCAAAATGACCGTTAGCCACGTGTGAAACTTTTTCATTGTGGGCCACCCTTCGAGTGATTCGGTACCTCAAGCGTAGGTGGCTCCGGGGCCGTAAATAAGGGTTGTGGCCGCTTCGGCGCGGAACCGTTAGGGACGGCCTTCGCCGGTCACGCTGGAGTAATTCCGGCGACTATTTGCCGCCCAAAGAAACGCTGTTAACGCCATTTCTGCATCCCGTCGTTATGCACCATAACGACGGCGGACCCGGCCGCACGGGGCTCCGTCGCGTTTGCGCCGTGGAGACGCAAAAGCCCCGTCCGGCCGATAGGCTGACGGGGCTCGGTTCGCGCTTGAGGGGCGTATAAGGTCCTAGCCTTCGCACTCGATGCAGTACTTCAGGCCGTTCTTTTCGCGGGCAATCTGGGAGCGGTGCCGGACCAGGAAGCAGGACGAGCACGTGAACTCGTCGGACTGCTCGGGAACAACCACAACCGTCAGTTCTTCGCCGGAAAGATCGGCGCCAGGCAGGTCGATGCCCTCGGCCGTATCGTTCTCCTCGACGTCGATGACGGCGGTCTGGGCGTTGCCGCCGCGGGACGCCTGAAGTGCCTCCAGCGACTCGGCGGAAGACTCGTCGTCTGTCTTGCGTGGAGCGTCGTAATCGGTAGCCATAACGGGGTTCACTTTCGTTGCTGCGCGGCACCATTTCAGGCACCTCAGTGAAGCAGTTTAGGTCATTGCCCCACCACTTAGGCAATAGTGTGGGCAAACAGACAGGTTATGTGTTCTACTAGTTGTAGCTTCAACTAAAGACTATGCCCCAACCCGAAGGACTACTCATGAACCTCCCCGCCGACCCCGGCCTACCCTCCGCGAGTGCCCAGCACGTTGTGGCGACGGCAGGGGCAACCGATCCGTCCGCACCCCTGGTGGTGCTGCTGCACGGGCGGGGGTCCAATGAGCGCGAAATCCTCAGCCTGGCAGCCCACCTCCCGCAGAGTTTCGCCTACGCTGCCGTTCGAGCCCCGATCGCCGAGGGCAACGGCTATGCCTGGTTTGCCAACCGGGGCATCGGCCGGCCCACTCCCGAGTCCTTGGCCGAACAAATGGCCTGGTTCCGGCGCTGGCTCGATGGATTCGCCCCCGCCGGCCGGCCCGTCATCCTGGTGGGCTTCAGCGGCGGCGCCGCGTTTGCCGGCGGCCTCATCCTGGACGATCCGAACCGCTACTCCGGTGCAGCCATCCTCTACGGCACCTTGCCGTTCGATGCAGGAGTACCTGTCACGGCCGCAAGGTTGGCCGGCCTTCCCGTATTTGTCGCCCACGGGGACCAGGACCGGGTCATCCCGGCTGAGCTGCTCGCCCGGACCTGGGAGTACCTGACCACGGAGTCTTCCGCCAGCGTCCACACCCGCCGCGACGCCGGGGGCCACCAGATCTCAGCACAGACGCTGAGTGAACTCGGTACCTGGATCAGCGCTACGGGATCTCCCCGAGCTTAGATTCGGCGGGCCTGATCGTCCTCGAGGATGAGTCCTAACGGGACGTTTGGCGAAAAAGCCACGGAGAAATGGCCAAAGTCGTGGCGCGTCACGAGAAGGCCGTGTCTCTTGTCAGAGTATTCATCAGCCCGAGCCGCAGCGACTGCAGCGTCGAGCTTTTCGTACAATTCTGCTTTTCGCTGGATCTTGAAATCGGCGATGATGTGCATCGATTTTTCCTCTCGGAACGGGCCCCGTTTAGCGGAGATAACCTGAAAGCTCTGGCGGCTGGGTGTGGAGGTCTGCGAGACCGATGTTCGGACGGTTATGCTGCGGAGTCGTCCTAGCGGCACGAGCCTTTGCTTGAGGACCTTTTTGGGTCGATGACGTCGTAAGACCATTGAGGAGTGAGATTCACGGCTCCCTGACATGTAACCCGGCGTCGTTTGCCGGCTCAAGGTGGATGCCGTCACCCCCAATGATCAATGAATGCGGAGCTCTAGGATCGTACCGGTCATCCTCTGATACTCCCCTGTGTACGAATTCAGTGATCAGCTGCCGCATGGCGGTGGTGATGCGTGCGGATTCTGACACTGAGGCACCCTCGAGCATGGGTGAGTCCCGCCACTGCGTGGCATTACCGAACAGGAACGGCAGGACAAAGCAGTGTGGTGCATAGGCTGCCTTGAGCTTGCTGCGATGATCCAGCCTCACCACCTGCACAGAGGCAGGTGCATGCGTGGCGATCTCCAGTGCTGTGGAACGGAACTGGGCTAACGTCGCGGCATGCACCATTCGCAGGTACAGATCGGGCTCAACGCCATCAGCGTCGAGCATTGCCGTCACGGCTGCGGGGTTTGTGAATGTTTGGTCGATGAACCGCTCGACGTTTTCTGCCAAGAACTCGTCGCGAGGCCTACTGCGAAGGAATCCTGCAGACTCCTCGGCTGTCGTGACGACGAGTACGGCGCTCGTATGAAGCATCGATGCGGAGGTCGCATAACGTGCAATCCCCGGCGGTGCGTCAGCTGACTCTGCAGGCATGAAGGGGAAGCCCGGAAGCCCTGCGCGTACACGCGTCTGTACGTCCAGAACCGCGCTCACGGGCGCGGTCAGGAGCGCAGATGCCGACCCGAGGGCATCGACTAAGGCCGCGCGGTGTCGAAGCCAAGTATCCACGGGCAGTGGTGCGAGCCGAGGCATGCTGATCAGGAGGGTCTGCGCGGCGCAGCCGCGCAGACCGGGGTCCGTACTCAGGGCGTAGGCGTACCACGCCCCCGCGGAGTCACCAGCAAGAGTGATGCGAGCGGGGTCTCCGCCGAAGGAGGCGATGTTCTCCCGCACCCACGCCAGCGCAGCCCGCAGATCGCGGACCGGCCTGGTCGACTCTGCCGGGTCCCCCAGAGGACCAAAGTGCCCCAGCACGCCGATACGGTAGTTCACGGTGACGAGGACGATGCGCCCCTGGCTCACGAGCTCCACCGATTTGTACCATCGTGTTTCGCCCGACCCCGTTGTGAAGCCGCCCCCGGGAACGAAAAACAAAACGGGAAGCCCTTGAGCATTCACAGGTGCCTGGATACGAAGCTGAAACGCGTCTTCCTGTTGCGGGAGTTCATTCAGCGCCGGCCCGAGGAGGCCGTCGAGCACACCAGGCGTCTGCGGGAAGGCAGCGGGCGGGCTCTGCAGCTCGCCCGACGACACCACGCCGATTTCGCCGAATCGCACGTCATCCCTACGTTTCCCATAGCGAACGCCGCGCACATCGATCACTCCTGCGTGCAGATGAGCGTGCAGGTCACCCTGCAAGGTGGGAATGACGCGCATACAGTTCACGCTATGAACTCGTGTTCGCTTTCGCTGACCTCCTCGGTGGCCCGCCAGTACTCCACGTTCGTATAAGGCCAGACTTGAGAGACACGGCCGTGCGCGTTTTGGTACCAGGAGTGCACATACGGCTGTCCCCATGCCATCCGGCGGTTCCCGGCGTCGATCCAGTCCACGAAACGGTCCAGGGCGGCGGGTCGTACATCAATCGCGGATGCGCCCTTCCGCAGTACCTCGTAGACAGATTTGAGGGAAAATTCCACCGCCCGTTCAATCATGAAGTGCAGGCTGCCTGCCACCACACCTCCAACGTTGGGGCCGTACAACAGGAAGAAGTTAGGAAAGCCGGGCACCGTGATTCCGTTGTACGCCCGGGCATCGCCCTTCCAGAAATCATGGATCTCCACTCCGTTGCGACCAACCACCTCTACCTCATCGACGTAGTCCGACGGCTTGAACCCGGTGGCAAAGACAACGATGTCCACTTCATGCTCCACACCATCAGCATCGATGATCCCGCGTTCGGTGAATCGATCGATACCCGCAGTCACCAGCGTGGTGTGCGCTGACTTAAGGGCAGCTGCCCAGACTCCGTTGTCACGGAGCATGCGCTTTGCCCCCGGCGGGTAATTTGGAACGACGTGCCCAAGGAGGTCGGGGCGGTCCGAATACTGGTCAGCGAGCCGCTCGATGAGCACCTCCCGAACCTCCTGGTTCTTGCGGGAGACGCTCAAAGGTGCACCTTCCCAGCCCTCCTCTGCCGTCACGGTGTGCATGCGGCCGGGGATACCCTGCAGTGTCACCCAGAGGCGGTACCACTGGGCGTAATGCGGCACCTTCCGCCGCAGCCACGCGAAGGCATCCGTGACGTCGTCGTGGTAGTTCGGTGCGGGGAGCATCCACGGCGCGGAGCGCTGGAAAAGCACCAGCTCCGCTACGTCCCCGGCCAGCTCCGGCACAATTTGGTACGCGCTCGCGCCTGTGCCGATAACGGCAACGCGCTTCCCTGCATAATCCACATCGTGTGACCACTCTTGTGAGTGCATGGTCACTCCGCGGTACTCGTCGGCGCCCTCAAAGTCCGGAATATTGGGGCGGTCCAATTGCCCCAGAGCGCTGACGACAACAGCGAAGGTCCTTGTCTGCTCCTGCCCTGCGGCGTCACGGGTGGTCGCCTTCCACACGCGGGAGGACTCGTCCCACCGCATCCGGATCAGGCGGGTGGAGAACTCGATATTTCCAACGACACCGGCGCGTTCCGCGACATCACGGACATATTCGAGAACATCGTTTCCCCTGGCGAATTGGTGCGGCCAGTCGCCACGCTGCGCAAACGAGTATGAGTATCCGAAGGTTGGGGTGTCGAGCCGGACACCGGGGTAGGAGTTCTTGGCCCACGTCCCGCCAAGGGTTGGAGCATCTTCAACCACCACAAAAGGTACCCCAGCTTGCGAATACCGGTGCGCCGCAGCGATGCCGGCTATCCCGGCACCCACGATGAGAACTGGGAAATCGCGGCCGTCGGACACGTCGTCGAAGTGCCATTCAGGAGCTCCTCCTTTGTCCGCAGCAAGGGCAAGCTCATGCTTCAGCGAGCTGTACCAATCCTCGCGGCCCCCGGTGAGGAAGCGCAGGAGATCGGTGACTGTCTCATCGGGGAGCAGATCAACTGACGTGATTTCCTTGTCCCGGAGTTCGCGCAGCCCCGCCAACGCCAGCACCCTTGCGCGTTCCTGCTGCTCGGAGGACATGCCACCGTGCGGGTGGGGCTCGGTGTCCACCAGGCTCAACGGAGGCTGAAGGTCCTGGCTGAGGAACGTTGTATCGTCGCGTGCGGCAGCGATCGCGGCAAGGAGTACGGGAAGTTCCGCTTGGGCGACCATCTTCGCCAGAAAGTCATCGTCCTCGACGATAGGCTCCGAGCTGAGCTCCGAATAGAGATCATCAAACTGCGCGGTCCCGGACCGCGATTCCTGCATGCTGGGCATTCTCTTCCTCCTTGGATTTTCAGCGCCGTGAAACGGGATCGACGTACGAACGCAGCTTGTTGATGACTGACTGTTCACTTTCGTCCGTGAAGACGGCCGCGACATACCGGTCTGGACGAACCACCACGGTGTGCGGCTTCGAAAGACCGGGTATTGCGAGAACCCGTCCGGCGTCGCGCAGAAGCGAACCATCTTCCGCTGCCGGCGTCGAAGGTACCCCTGCCAGGCGAAGCCGGCGGGCGCCGAGCGCGGTCCAGAAAGGGTTCGGCGTGATGAAGCCCCCGCCTTCGGCTTCCAAGGTCAGAAGCGTCCAACCTTCGCCGAGGTAGGCATCGAGAAGTGCGGTCTCGCCGTCCCGCTCCGTTACCAGAGGTTGGCTCAGTGCGAAACCGACCCATCCAGCGACGCGGCGATCTACATCCCTGCCCGCCCTCACCGCCACACCGTTGCGGTAGTCCGGCGGGGTGATGAATCGCATCGACCCCAGATACCGGTGAACTGCGGGGATAAGGCTGACTGCACGGAACGCGATATCCCTGAAATTGGTCCTGATGGAACCCACCGCCATGACGACGGCTCCCGTCCTGCGCGAAATCTTCACCATCTTGGCTGCGTGGGTGCGGCGTTCGGATTCGTACGTTGCCAGCAGGCGGTCAGTGCCTGCTCCGCGGAGTACTGCCAGCAGCTTCCAGCTGAGATTGTTGGCGTCACGCAACCCTGCGTTCAGCCCCTGACCGGAAAAGGGTGGCATGAGGTGCGCCGCATCGCCAATGAGGAAGGAGCGACCCGAACGATAGGTACGCGCGATGCGCTGGTGGGCGACATAGACCACGGCACGCCTGACGTCCGCGGACCCAATTTCCGGATGGAAAGGCCGGGACAAGTCAAGTATTTTGGCCGGCGCGGTCATCTCATCCGCATCTTCGTGATCGAAAAGCATGAACTCCAGGCGCAGCCGCCCCTTGATCCCGGGGACGAGGACGTATGGGCGGGTCCCGTTGCCATGGAACTCGGCGTAGGGTTCGCGCGAGTCCGGAACATTGAGCAAGTCAATCACCACCCAACGCTCCTGCTGGGTGGACCCGACAAGGTCGATGCCGAGTGCCTCGCGGACGAAACTGCGGCCACCATCGGCGCCCACAAGCCAGGAGGCGGCGACAGTGCCGTTGCCGGCCGCCGACTGATATCCGACGGATACCTTGTCCGAGTCCTGGGCGACCGCGTTTACTTCGGCGCCCACGAAGAACGTGATGCGCTCGTCGGTGCGCGCTTTGTTCCAGAGGAGCTCCTCCAGGACAGGCTGATCGAACTGCGATTTCGCCGGATGCCCGATCCGCGAAGGAACCGGCTTGGACGAGGCAAGGGGTCGATCGTTCAACCCAAAGTAGCGGCTGCCTGTGCCGAGCAGCGACTCCGCCTTCAAGGCCTCGGCGAGCCCCAAACGGTCCATGGTCCGAAATGTCTCGTCAGCGATGCTGATTGCCCGTGGCAAGTCCATCGGCTCGGTGGCGGCGTCGAGCAGGGCGACGCGGGCACCGCCGTCGGCGAGCAACAGCGCTGCAGTCAGACCTACCGGACCAGCGCCGACCACCGCGACATCGAACCTATCCATGCCGTTACCTGCACGCATGTTCAGGCGACGAGGACGTTGCGCAGGGTGCCCAGCTTGCCGACCTCGACCTCGACGACATCGCCCGGAGCCAGGAACGTGGGCGGCTCCATGAACAGTCCAACTCCGCCAGGGGTGCCGGTGACGATCACGTCACCGGGGGCGAGCGGCGTGAACGCCGTTACGTACTCGATGATGGCGGGAATATCGAAGATGAGGTCCGAAACAGCAGCGCGTTGGCGCACTTCGCCGTTGACTCGCGTTTCGACAACGAGTTCCGTGACGTCTCCCACCTCGGAAGCAGTCATGAAGTAGGGGCCGAAGGCCCCGCTGAGCGGGAAGTTCTTCCCCGGCGTCCACTGGCCGCTGTGGCGCTGCCAGTCGCGGGCGCTGAGGTCGTTGAACGCGGCGTAGCCTGCGACGAAATCCCATGCATCCTCTGGACTGACGTGGTCGGCATGCGCTCCCACCACCAATGCGACTTCGCCTTCGTAGTCGTACATGGTGCTTTCACGGGGAATCGGCAGGTCGGCACCATGTGCTGCCAGCGTGTCAGCGAAGCGGGCAAACACGGTGGGCTTTTCGACGTTGGCCCGRCCGGTTTCTTCGCGGTGGCTTCGGTAGTTGACACCGATGCAGATGACTTTGCCCGGGGTGGACAAGAGGGGGAGGAACTGGGTTCCTTCAACCTGCTGGACGGGAGCGTTGCCCCACTCCGGCGTCGTTGCAAGAAGGCCGTCCACGATCGCTGATTGAAGTGAAGGACTGAGGTTGGCGCCGCTTGGCCCCAAGTCGAGCAGCTGCCCGTCCATCTCGATGCCCCAAGTCGGCTGCCCGGCGGGGGTTAGGTAACTCGCGTAACGCATGTTTGGTCCTTTCGGGGTTCGACGGCGTCTGCCGTCGCCAAATTCTCGGTGTTCTCGAACTGTATCGAGAATGCATTATTGAGTCAACAATGCATTCCTATACGAGTATTGCGCTTGTGTAGTCTTATCCCATGGCACGACAAGCGAATGCAGAGACGATCAGTGAAGGGGTCCGCGGGAAGCTGCGGGCCGACATCTTTGCTGCACAATGGGCTCCTGGTACCAACTTGCAGATTGGCGAGCTGACCAAGCGGTACAGCGCCAGCTCTACTGTGGTCCGCGAGGCAATGGTGCGGCTGGCAGGCGAGAAGCTGCTGCAATTCCGCCCCAACCGGGGCTTCTTCATCTCGGAATACTCCTTGGAGGAATTGCGTAGCCTGGGGGAACTTCGCTGCCGGGTGGAGGAATACGGGTTGACCCTGGCCATCGAGCGAGGTGACGTGGCCTGGGAATCAGACCTCCTGGCCGTGCACCACCTTCTCGAGCGGACGCCCCGGCGTGGCACTGAAGATCCGAACCACATCACCTCCGAATGGTTCATAGCCCACCAGGCCTTCCATGCCAAGCTCCTGGAAGCGTGCGGCGTCCCGTTGCTGCAGGACTTCGCCGCAACGTTGGGCGAAGCGACTGCACTGTACCGGCTTTGGACTGCTCCGGATCAGCGTGCCCAATCCCGGGACATTGAGGCTGAGCATCGGGCCATCCTCGACGCGACCATAAGGCGCGACTCCGTCACGGCCACCAAGCTGCTGCGCGAGCACTACATGCGCACCATCGACATCATTGAAGATGCTGAATTCCGCGCCACGGCAGAGGCCGCGCCGTCGCAGGAGTGAGGACGGCACGGCAACCGCTTAGCCCAAAGCGAGTGGGAAAACTCCATGCGACCGGAAATCCTCGCCGTTGTAGACGCCCCACCGGTTGAACCACGTCCGGTCGTCCTGGCTCCACTCGATGGGAGGACGGTCAATTTCGTGGATCTGCTCAAGGTCCGTGTACAGCTCGACCACTGTGCCGTTGGGCTCGACGTAATAAGCAGCAATGTTGTGGCCGGCGCCATGACGGACCGGTCCCCAGATCAGTCGACGGCCCCTGGCAAATAACCGGTCCCCCAACCGTCCAAGGTCAGCCACAGACTGCGTCTGCCATGCATGGTGGTGCAGTGTGCCGCGTCCCTTGATGAGCGCGATGCCATGGTGGTCCGGGTTGCAGCGCAGGAAATAGCCGAAGTCCTTGCCGATGACGTCCGAGACCTTGAAACCGAGGAAATCCACCAGGAAATCCTTCATGACGGTCGGGTTCTGCGGGTGGATATTGATATGGCCGTACCTGTCTGGCCCGAAGGAGGACGGACCATGCTGGAACGACTTCATTCCGACATAGATGTGGAAGACGTACCCTTCAGGGCCCATGACGGCAAACCCTTCGCCGATCTGGCGTTCCAGAGGGCTCCGCGTAAGGCTGGGAAAGCCTGCTGCCTCAAGGCGTTTGCGGATGATCTCCAAACCCTCCGGGCTGTCCGCGACAAGGCCAATATGGTCAATGCCGTCCTCCTCACCCTTCACGTAGACGAGCTCGTGGTGACGGTCCGCCGCGGACAAATACGCCCGGTCGTCGTCGTTGAGTGTCATTCGCAGACCGAGGACGTCAGTCGCCAGCTCGAGCGACTCATCGTAGTCGCGGGTCCGCATTGCGAGATAGCCCATTTCGGCAATCGCACCAAGTGACATAGCTATAACCTTTCTTTCAGCGTCGGCCCCTAAACGGAGCGGGACGCACCGCCATCCACTCGGATGTTCTGTCCTGTGATGTAGCTGGATTCGTCGCTGGCGAGGAACCGGATCACGCGGGCCACCTCTTTCGTACTGGCAGCCCTGCGCAAAGGTATTCGGGTGGTCCATTCCGCCGGCACAGTGCTCGGATCCTCTTTGGTGAAGCCTGGAAGGACATTGTTCATCCGAATTCCAGCTGGCCCGTACTCGTCGGAATACAACTTGGTAAAAGTACCCAGAGCCGCACGGAAAGTGCCGGAGACCGGATAGTTGGGATTGGGCTCGTAGGGGGAACTCGTGGAGACATTGACGATCGCCCCACCGCCTGCAGCAACCAGGAGCGGAGTAACGATTCGAGTCATGCGGATGACGCTGAGAAGGTACGTCTCGTAACCCTCTGCCCACTCCTCGTCGCTAATCTCCAGTACAGGCTTTTTGGCTGCGTGTCCGGAACTGTTAACCACGACGTCGATGCGTCCGTAAGTGGTCAGCGCCAAGTCCGTGACTGCTTTCAGGTCCGCCACGGACCGGTTGGAACCCTTGGTTCCAACCCCGCCCAGGCTGCGGGCCAGGTCCATCGCGCTCCCGGACGGCGAAAGTGCAGCAATACGGTACCCATCGCCTGCCAGTGCGCGGACCGCGGCGGCTGCAATGCCGCGGCCGCCGCCAATCACCAGGGCTACCCGGTCCGAACCGGTCATGGTTGATCCGCCGCGGCCCCAAGGTCGGCGTAGTGCTGGACGAGCTTATCCATGGCCAGCGCAGACAGCTCCGCCGCCTCGGCAAAGTCGATCTCGTCCCCGGCGGATGCCGATATGTAAAAACCGTCCGTCAGGGCCCGGCCAAGCATAACGACCTTCCGGGCGAGGTCTGGTTTCACGCGCAAGGCTGCGGCGGGGATACCCGGAGTGACAGCCTCGACCATGAGTTCGTACATCTCCTCGCGCACTTCCAGGTATTTCTGGCGTGCAGCGTTCCCCGCCAGCCGCTTCTCCAGCGCAAAGAGCAGTCCAATGATCCAGAATGCTTCCTGCGCGTTCGCCGGGTCGGCGGAATTAGCTGCGGATCCGGCGATGCTCGTGCGGAGAATGACCCTGTTTTCCGGTCCCCGGTGACGCGTCTTCCAGTTTTCGAAGCAGTAGTCGATCAGCGCGGCGAACAGGCCTTCCTTGTTCTCGAAGTGCCAGTAAACTGACCCGATCGGCAAACCGGCCACACGGGCCACCTCAGCCATCGTTGTACCCTCGTAGCCCACCTTCACCGCGAGCTGCAGGACTGCCTCGAGAATGGCGCGTTCATTCTCCGGAGTGGACTGGTGGACCCGGCGTCGTTTGCCCGCCTCCTGCTTGGCTGCTCCATTACTGCCGACATCGGCGCCCGCCCGGGGGCTCATGCGCGCAACTCCCCGCGGGCTGTCGCCCGTTCGCCACCCGGGTTGATCTTGGCGAACTGAACTTCCTCGTAGACCTGATGGCGCAGTTCGCCGAAGCGGTGAAGCGACCTGGTGTCAGCCTGGCTGCGCACGTCCGGAAGGTCGATGTGCAGGTCGGCCTGGATGATGGTCGGCGAACTCGAGAGCACCAGCACCCGCTCCGCAAGGTAGACGGACTCGTCAATATCGTGGGTCACAAAGAGAATCGTCATATTAAGGCGCTTCCAGACGTCGCGGACGAGGTCTTCGAGCTCTCCGCGGGTTTGTGCGTCGACTGCTGCGAAGGGCTCGTCCATGAGAAGCACGCTGGGGTTGGAGGCGACAGCACGGGCAATTGCGACGCGCTGCTGCATGCCACCGGAGAGCTGCCACGGGTAGCTCTTGGTCGCGTGGGAGAGACTGACGGCCTCGAGCGCCTCACTGACACGGGCCTTGCGTTCAGCCTTGGGCACGCCGGAGGTCTTCAGCGGCAGCTCGACGTTGTCTTCAACGCTCAGCCAAGGGAACAGGCTGCGGCTGTACTCCTGAAAGACCACTGCCATGCCCTCGGCAGGGCCGGCAACGCGCCGGCCATCGAGCACCACCTCGCCGGATGTGGGATCCAGGAGGCCCGCGATGCATTTCAGCAGCGTCGTTTTCCCCGAACCGGACGGCCCCACCAGGCAGGCGAACTCGCCGGCATGCAGATCGAAGGTGAGGGACCTTACGGCCTCTACTTCGTTGCGGCTGCCTACACCATAGACCTTGCGCAACTGCTGGACACTGAGTCGGACTTCCGACTTGTTAGCCGTCATTCGAGGCCTCCTTTAGACCGTAGTACCATCCCAAAACGCGCTTCTGGATCGCTTGGAAAGCTACCGACAGCAGCACTCCTATGATTCCCAGGAGAACGATGCCGCTCCACATTTCCGGGATCGCGACGCGGTTTTGGAAGTTAATAATCGAATAGCCTATGCCGTCGGTCGAAGCGAACATCTCCGAGACGACCAAGAGGATGAGGCCGACCGCGAGGCTGTGGCGGATGCCGGCCATAATGAGCGGCGAGGCCCCCGGCAGCACGAGGTAGCGGATGCGGTCGAATCCCCGAAGGCCGTAGACACGGGCGGTATTCTTCAGGACTTCATCAAGGGACCGCACGCCTTCCACAGTATTCAGCAGGATGGGCCAGAGGCAGCCGAGGACGATGACGGTGACCTTCATCGTGTCATTGATACCGATCAGCAGTAGCAGAACCGGAATGAGGATCGTTGAGGGTACCGCCCTGATGAATTCGAGCAGCGGCTCGAGAAGCCAGCGCAAATTGCGGGACAGCCCAATCGCGACTCCGAGGACCACCCCGAGCACTATTGAGATCACGAGGCTGATGGACAGTCGCCCCATGCTGGGGAGAACGTCCGTGAAGAACCTTTCGCTGAACCACACCTTGCCAAAAGTGCTGGCCAGCTTGTCCGGTTTGGGGACGAAGAAATTCACTCCCTGGGCTGTGGCCGCCCACCAGATGACGATGAGGATGACTGGCAGGCCGAACCAGATACCTATGCGTTTGAGGGCGATCATACCGCCACCTCCGAACGGACTGAGCTGTGCCAGAAGAGCACTTTGCGCTCAATGAAGCGGAATATCAGGTTTACCAGGATGCCCAGCAGACCGGATGTGAGGATAAGGGCGATCATGGCTGGCGGGTTGTCGTTGAGTTGGGCCTGCGCGACCGCCCGGCCGATCCCCGGCGTGCCAACGATGAGCTCGGAACTGATCGCGAGGATCAGTGCGACTGTGGCCGCGATCCGAATGCCGGTCATCAGGTATGGCAAAAGCGTGGGCAACACGAGGTGACGGACCCGTTGCAGCCATGTCATCCGCATGGTGTGAACTGTGTCATTTGCCACCTTGTCGATATCGGTGATGCCGTAAAGGACCTGGATCATGATGATCCAGAAGCAACCGTAAACGACGATCATGAGCTCGGCGCCGATCCTCGGTCCGAACAGCAGCGCAGCCAAGGGGATCAGTCCCACGGCCGGAATGGGGCGGAGGAACTCGATAGTAGTGTGCGTCGCAGACCGCAGGAAGTTGCTGGATCCGATGAGCAGGCCAACTGCGACACCACCGAGGGTGGCGATGCCGAGCCCCAGGAGCCATGCCCACATCGTCTGGCCCATGGTCAGCCAGAATTGGGTGAAGGTCAGGTTGGTGAAGAATGTTGGAAGCACCACCGACGGTGGTGGCAGGTGGTGCTGACTGACCGGGCCAAAGGCTGAGTAGAGTTCCCAGACGATTAGTGCGGCGAGGATGCCGGCGACACCCAGGACGTAGGGCCCGACAGCAGTCCACCTGGCAGCACGACGCACTCTGTGCTCCCGCGTAGGCAGGGTGCTCACAGCCACTGGGCTGCGGGTTGGAGTTTGCGTTTCCACGGTTTTGTTCTGCTCTCAGTTGTTGCGATCAGTATGCGGTCGGGGCCGACGAGCGGCCCCGACAGCGGGGTTACGGCTTCCAGATCACCTTGTCAACGTCTGGCTTGGTGCTCACGATGCCGTATTTGACGAGCAAATCCGCGAACAACTGGATGGTCTCTTTGGAGACGTCCGGGTTGTAGAGGGAGAGCTGTACTTTCGCCGCTGCGGCCGGATCGGTGCCGAGCGCAGCGGGCATTGCCGCGCGGACCAGATCATTGTTCGCAGTCAGGAACGGCAGAGCTTCCTTCGTGGCCGCAGTGAACCGCTTGACCAGGTCAGTGTTGCTGTCAACGAGTTTGCCACTGGAGATCGTCACGAGTTCATTCGCGCCCAGGCCTGTGTCATGGATGAAGTCGCTGACCACTCGGCCGCCCTTGGCCACTACCTGCTGCATGAAGGGCGAACCCGCCATCCCTGCGTCAATCTGGCCGGCTTCGATCTGAGCTGCAACCTCGGGGAATGACAGCTGGACGAACGTCACCTTTGCCGGGTCCCCGCCATCCTTGGCCACGGCTTCACGAATGCCGATTTCTCCGATGCTGCCCAGTGCGTTGACCGAGACCTTCTTGCCTTCGAGATCACGGGCGCTCTTGATGGTCGACTTGGCACCGACTACTACGGCGGTGGAGTCTTCCACGGTCTTGGGGTCGTTCTGGGTAACACCGTCAACGATACGGACATCGAGGCCTTGCGTGGTTGCCGTCAGGGCTGTGACCGGGCTGGCCAGCATGAAGTCCAGCTCCCCGGTTGCGAGAGCGGGCAACTGTGCCGCGCTGCTGCCCGCACCCACGACCAATTTGAGGTCGATGCCCTGCTTTTCGAAGTAGCCCTTGTCGATGGCAACCTGGAGCGCTGCAACGGTGCTGGACGGAAACAGTCCGTAGTTGACTTTGATGAGCCCGGCGGAGCCACTCGTGGCTGCCGTGGAGGCGCTGCCGTCTACAGATCCGGACGCACAGCCGCTAAGTGTCAGTGCAAGTGCCATGGCACCAACGGCCGCTGCACGGGTTTTCTTGATGTTCATAGGATTCGCTCTCCCTTGAGTGAACGCTGCGCGGGCCTTCCCGCCTACCGCCTGTTCTGGCGAGTTGCAGCAACAGTATTTCTTGATTAAGTTTTTGTCAACGGATTATGCATTCGTAAAACTATTATGCGTTCTGATGGGCCAATGTGACGTCAGCCACGCTAAATACTTTCTTGAGAACATCGTTCAGTTCCTGGGCGATGCACTCCGCGGCGACCACGTGGTCGGGCCGCACAACGATCGCGGAGAAGGGCCTCTCGTCGAACCAGGCCTTCAAAAGGCCGCTTTCGTCGCCAACCACTCGAACCCCCGGCGCTGCCGCAGCCTTCGCCCACGTCAGCTGCGTGGCTGGCACGGCGTGCACCAGGTTTCCGCCGAGACCTGCCAGCGTCTGCGCCTCAGCCTCGCTGACGAACGCCCGTGGATCGTTGTTCCAGACGATGACCCGCCATCCCTGGCCGGTGGCGTCGTCCAGAAGGACCGAACAGCCTTCCTCGTTCCGGACCGTGGGCTGCGGGAACAACATGCCCACTGCGCGCGGGGCATCCGCCCGGTCAGGCAACGCCTTCCACGTGGGGAGCACGGACGGAACCACGACGCCGTGCTCGTACTTGGGCATCGGTTTGTAACCCTGGCTGTTGAGCCGCGCGCGGGCCTTCGGCATCTTGTCTACAACGGCCGCTGCCATGTCGCGCACCGCCGTGCGCAGTTTGTTGTGGTCGGTGACGAGGTTCGCCATATTCAACGACAACGCCACCATGGCCTTTACATGCGCACGACGCTCACCCTCGTAGGAATCCAAGAGTTTGTCGCTGGCTTTGCCCTGGACCACTGCGGCCAGTTTCCAGCCCAGGTTGAGTGCATCACGGATGCCGGAGTTCCAGCCTTGCCCTGCCACTACCGGCATCACATGGGCAGCATCCCCGGCCAAGAGGAATCGTCCTACGCGGAACTTCTCGGCTACACGGGCGTGGTGGGCGTAGACGCGACGGCGAATGATGTTCAAACCCGCTGGATTGGGCACATGCGCGGCAAGGAGGGAGAACACAAAGGCGTCGTCTTCGGCAAGTTCCTCCGATTCGCCCTCAAACAAGGTGAATTCCCAGCGCCTGATGCCATGAGGCAGACTGAGCGTCGCGTACCCGCGGCTCGGGTCCCCGCCAAAGACCGCGTGCGGAGTGCCAATGGGATCATTGTCCACGTCAATGACAAGTCCGCGCGTGGACCGCGTCTCGCCTTCAAAAGCCAAGCCGAGGTGCTGCCTGGTCAACGACCGGCCACCATCGCAGCCGACAACGTAGCTGCCAGTCACCTGTTCTTCGCCTGATTTCGTATTGATGGTTGCCGTCACGCCGTCGGAATCCGATGTGAAGCCGGCAACTTGGCAGCCAAAGCGCACTTCGACGTGCGGGTAACGGTCCAGCCCGTCGAGCAGCACCTTGTCCACGAGGGGTTGGACGAAGCCATTGCGGCGCGGCCACCCGAACTCCCTCGTCGTTGGGTTGATCTCGGCAAGTATCTTGCGTTCACCGTTGATGATGCGGATCTTTTGATCCGGCACAGTATGCGGAAGCACTTTGTCCACAAGGCCGATCGTCTGCATCGTCCGCAGCGCTTCGTCGTCGATGCCCACGGCACGGGGATAGTCGATAAGTTCGTCACGGCCTTCGAAAACGACCGTGCTCACCCCGAGCTGACCCAGCAGATTGGCGAGAGTCAGCCCTACCGGGCCGGCTCCGATGATAATTACGTCCTTGCGGTCGCTCATTTTGCACCCCTCAGGGTCTGAATTGATTCCTGGGCCGCGCGGCCCAGGAAAATAAGGTCGATACCGAGGCCTACATAATCGATCAGGCCCCGTTCCAAAAGGTCTGCCGCGTAGGTGCCTGATCCGGAGTAGATGCCCAGCGTCACACCGTGTGACCTGGTCAACGCGGATAGATGCACAATGGCATCGCGAACAGGCCCGTCATCCCAGTCCCCTCGGCCCGGGAGGCCGTACGAGACTGCGAGATCAGCTGGCCCGATGTAGATCGAGTCGATCCCGGGAGTTGAGGTGATGCTTTCCGCCTGGTCGACGCCGGATGCTGTCTCTATCTGGGCGATAGTGGATACAGTGTCGTTCCCCGCTTCTGTGTAGGAGATGCCCTTGTACAGGTTGGGGCGGCTGGGGCCGAGGCTTCGATTGCCAACTGGCAGATACTTTGTGGCTTCGACTAGCATCCGCGCTTGGTCTGCCGACTCAACCGTGGGGGCAATGATCCCCCGGGCGCCGCTGTCGAGCAACCTCAGGATGGGAGCCGGATCAAGGCTGCCCACCCGGGCGTAGCTGTAAGCACCGTCCCGGGGTGCTGCGCGCAGCATCGTGCAGGCCGTGTCCACCCCGATCTCGCCATGTTGCAGGTCGACGACCACGCCGTCATACCCGGCAGCGAGGGCCCACTCGGTCACCGATAGCGACGGGAGGGCCTGATGCAGGAGCGCCGGCGGCTGCCCGCCGCGCATGTCCCATTTCATTGGGACCCGCTTTCGGCGAGCCGCTTCGCATGCGCTGCGGCGTTGGTTCCACCGAAGATTGGCGCAATGTTCCGCCGCGCAATCTTCCAGGTCCCATCGACTTTCCGGTAGACCTCTTGGAATTCCCCCACGCTTGCGGGCACCAAGGGGTCTTCAGAGGAATCGCGGTACGTCACGTACTGGGTCCAGCCATGCAGCTCATCGCCGTCCCAGGCCAAGCGGATGCCACCGACATGGTGTCTCCCAACGACACCCGTGATCTTTGCCCTGCGCTGCCCCCATTCCTTGATGGCTTCGCGTCCATCCATGTCGCCGAGGGGACCGGTCGACACGGCGTCTTCGGTGTAAAGCTCCCAGGTGGTGTCCGCACGGCCGTGATCAAGCCGCCACAACAATTCTGCGACGAGCTGCTCGATGGCCACCCTGGTGTCAACGTCGATTTCACGCATCAACGGTCTCCTTTAGGTGTGCGACGACGCTTCCCAGGCCGTGCGAATACTTAGCGGTATAGGTGATGTTTGGATCCCAGTCGACAATGAGCCCGATGGATCCGGAGAGCAGGATTTCGCCTGCGCGCAGAGGCTTGCCGATGCTGATGGACGT
Source organism: Pseudarthrobacter sp. 01T43 (assembly GCF_056398665.1). NCBI lineage: Bacteria > Bacillati > Actinomycetota > Actinomycetes > Micrococcales > Micrococcaceae > Pseudarthrobacter > Pseudarthrobacter sp. 01T43. The sequence continues at coordinate 53,600 of NZ_JBFTPV010000021.1, forward strand.
CTCGGCCAGCCACCGGATCGCGTTGATCGGATCCCCCATGACATTTGAGCCCGTTCCGCGCGTCAATTCTTCATCGCCGCGATACAGGACCATCTCGACATCCTTGAGCTCGATTTCGCCAAACGGGATCCGAACGGGTCCTGTAACGATGCCTTCGCAGGCCGCATTGTCGGCGATCGTGTCCACAATGCTCATCTGGTAGTCGAAGTAACGGTTATCCACGAGCTCCATTGCAGGCGTGACGTAGTCAATGGCCGCTTCGATGGATACCAGGTCGGAGGCCAGGATGTCCGACTTCAGGACGAACGCGATCTCGGCCTCGATTTTTGGATGGAAGTACGCTGAAGCCGGCCGCTCGATCGGCGACTCGAAAGTCATGTCGTCGAGGATTATCCCGTAGTCGGGCTCGTCGACTCCGGCCCGCCTCTGCACCATCGGGTTGGTCAGCCCAACCTTCCGGCCCACTCGGCGGCGGCCCTCTGCAACCTCCCGCTGCTGGGTGACGAGCTCGGAAATCCGGTAGGCCGCATCCTTGTCGTTGTCCGGCAGGCGATGGCGTACGAACTCGATAGGCGTGCGGGTCGTGCGCGCACTGTAGAGATCTCCAGCGATCTCCCTGATGATGTCCGGCATCTTTCAGCCCTTTCTGCGGAGGAAGTCGAGTGTTCTGTCATTGAAGGTGGCAGGGTCTTCCCACTGCGGCCAATGTGCGGCGTTACAGATCAGTGCAAACTCGCCGTCGGGAATGGCTTCGGCAAGCGCCTTTCCCGCCTCGATGCCCCCACTCGGTTCGTGGTCGGTCCATACGAGTAGAGCCGGGACAGGGATCGCCGCGTAGTCCGCCTCGGTGACTTGGTTTCGGCTACGTATCTCCGGCACCTGGAGTGCCATGATGTGTTCCATGGAGCGGATGAACTCGGGCTGCGCGTAGATGGAACGGCGCACCTCGACGAGTTCATCGGTGATCTGTTCCGGATCGTGGATGACCACTTGCAGGCGTGCCTTGACGTTTTCGTAAGTGGGGTCCTCCACGGCCTTCCGGCTCACCGGGCTTACCCGGTCCATCGAGGTGCGGCCAATCATCTGGCCACCTGGCGCACTCAGTACTACGCTGAGCAGCCGTTCGGGATGATGTGCGGCGAATTTGATGGCCACCCATCCTCCCAACGATTCACCGAGGAGGTGCACCCGGTCCAATCGGAGCACGTTGAGAAGCTCCAGCAGGTGTTCCTCGTAGTCTGGAATCTCGAGGTCTGACTCGGCCAGCGTCGAGAAGCCGTGACCGGGGTAGTCGTAGCCGATGACGCGGTAGTTTTGGGCCAGCGCGCGCACATTGTGGGTCCATGCTTCGATGTGGCCGCTCGTGCCGTTGAGGAGAATAAGGGTCTGTTCCCCCGATCCGATGGTTAGGACGCGGGTCCGCCACTGTCCAACCTGGAGGTATTCAATACTGTGGGGCAGGTCAGCGATCTGCTCCCACATCGTTGCCTGCATCATGTTGCGAGAGGAAGTGCCGCGGTGATGCCGAATCCAGCGCCCCAGGTTTCCACGGGCCAGTAGCGATCCACCACCATGCTGTAGTCACCCACGGTGGAGAGGGCGCTGAACGCTGCAATCCACGAACGCATCTCATGGGCGGCGCTTCCGCCGTCAGCGATGAATTCGTCATTGTCCCAGCTGTCGACTTCGCTCATGGAGCCGGATCGGAAGACCTTGAGCAACTTATGGTCCCAATCGGTGTTGAGGGGCGCACTGGATGCACGTCCATCGGCAATCGCCTGGATGCCTTCGATGATCTTTCCTTCCCGGGCAGCCCGGTCCTCCTTCGAGGGCGAGTAGGACACAAGGCGCTGCTGGACCGGTTCCGGCGAGCCGTCGTATACGGGAATCGGCGGGTTGTGGGACAGCCCTCCGGAAGCTAACAGGAGCACCCGCTTATCCAACTGCTGGGCCGCCCGCCCGATCGCCTCACCCATCAAGCGGATGCGGGCCATCGGAGTGAGTGGCTTGCCCAGCGCATTCACGAACACAGGCACGAACGGCGGGATGGAATCCGAGCCGAAAATGAACTCCAACGGCTGCATAACACCGTGGTCCACTTCAAGGCGTTCCGAACGGGCTATATCGATCCCCTGGGCAATCGTCAGCGCGTGGAGCTGCCGCGCCACTTCGGAGTCGACCGGAAGAGGGCCTGCTGAAGTTCCATAGTCACCGACACCGACGGCCTGGGCGCCAATGGCGAACGGCGGCATCATCGAATACAGGACGCCATTGAAGTGATCGGGGCCGAAGATCACCGTGACGTCGGGGGCAAAGTCCTCGACGAACGAGCGGACATCGGCAATCGCGTCGTTGATCTCGGCGAAGATCGCCCCGCCCGGGTCGACATTTCCGAACGACGGCGCATGGGACAGCGCGGCTAGTGCAAGTGACATCGAATTCCTCTCGGTGGCGCCCTCCTTTGGACGCTTCCCTAGAGTCTAGATTCTAGGTTCTATGAAATCAATCACTTTTCTGAACATTTATTGGGCTGCACTGATTTCCTGGGGTGCAGTCTCGCGAAAATCACGGCGCCACTTCCGCCATCTGAAGACCCGGGGGCAGCCCCAAGCGTAGAAAGCCACGGGAGGCGCTGCGGGTTCCCGTGGTAAACGCCATGATCGCCGCGTGACCGTTGCAAGGGGCACCTCACTTCGCCCTGGCGGGCGGCCTCTTGCTGTCGTTCCGCGTGCTTGCCCTAATTTTCGTCAACCCGTACGCGGGCTTAATGAGCCGACAACGAGGCCTTAATACTGGTCCCGAGTCTGGCGACGGATGCCACCAGTACCGTCGGCCTCGACCATGTTCCCGATGACGTCAACGACGACTTCGGGAACCTCGATACTGGCAAGCCACTTCCCAGCGACGACGTTTAGCGAAGGGTTCTCGGCTACCCGGCCTGCACGCTGCTGGCGCTCCTTCATGGACGCCAGCAGCGCGGTCTCAGCCTTGCCCTTGGTCGGACCCAACTTACTGTAGGTCCGAGTGACACCGTCCCAGCCATGGAATCTACAGCTGGCACTCCATTTTCCGGACGCCTCGTCTTTCTTTGAGTGGACCGTTCCCAAGCGCCAACCGGAAGGTTTGAGCGCCCCATCAGACCGCTGCCTTGGAAGTGGCACTGATCCGGGCTTCTACTGCGGCCCGGTCATAACGCACCACGCCGTGCAGCTTCAAGGCCGCCGGACCGATGCCGTCGGAGCGCCAATTGAGGAGGGTCTTAGGAGCGACCCGCAGCCATGAGGCCACCTCCTCGGTAGTCTGAAGCGGGGCCGCGTTGCCCTGGTCCAGTGCCGGTCCCTGGGTCTTTTTGCTTGTCTGCACTCTGGTCTCTATGCAGCCAAGCCCGCGGCGGGCGTCGCACTCCTTTTCGAAAGCGTGTAGTAAGCGTGTCGTGCCCTGTCGTATGGGCACGAAAAACCCCTTCGTTCCGGGCAAAATCGCCGGAATGAAGGGGTTCTTGGAGCCTCCTGTCAGATTCGAACTGACGACCCCCGCTTTAGGTTTAGGTGCCTTTCAACGAGCGGTGCGGGTCCCGTTTTGCCCGGAATCTAGCGGTTTCTGGGCTCTGCGATGAGTGATGAATGTTCGTCCTTTGTCGTTGATTGGGGGTGAGTAAAAGGTGAGTCGGTTGAAAGTGCCGACTTGCCATCGGGGTGCCTCCTGCTTCCAGCTGAGTGTCTTCCTCTGTCAACATGTGGGTCTTTGACTTCTGTCCTTCATGTAGAAATGTCCCAGCAAGCGCATGACATGGCGCCCGTTCCTCCCGGGGTGAGAAGGCCCAGCAAATTCGCCACGACGTCGCCGCCGACCAGGACGACTCGCTTCTACCGGACGAAAACGTGCGTTATCGGCGTTTCGTCTAAGACATCCACGAGACGAAAGAATCGGGCATGTTCCAAGTTTCGGCCGAAATTCCAAGTGGGCCAGGCGATGTTCAATGCTGCCCAGCTGAGCCAAGAAAACGTCGTGGCAACATTCACGCTGCTGGTCATCACCGTCGTGCTCATCATCGTGGGATTCGAAGTGTTCCTCCGCAAACTGCTCACCTACTAGCACCCCCGGCCCTGAACAGCCGGGACAAGTCTGCGTTCTTCCGGCCAGGATTCTTCCGGGCGGCAGGTGAGCCGCCGATGCGCCGGTCCAGGGCCCGCCCGGGTCCTGACAGACCCTGGTCAGGTTCGTCACCGTCTCCACGATGAAAGGCTTTCCGCATGGATACGCAAACCCGTCCACTGACCATTTCCGCCCAGGTCTGGACCGGAGCACAGGAATTCCAGGCCCTGGAGCTGCCGCCACCGGAATTAGGCCCCGGTGAAGCCCTGGCCAACATCGACCTGGCCACCGTGTGCGGGTCCGATATGCACACCGTCTCCGGCCGCCGGCCTGGCCCCTTCCCCGCGATCCTCGGCCATGAAGCGGTAGGGCGCATCGCCGCCACCGGCGCAGGCAGTGTCCGCGACTACCTCGGCCGGGAACTCGCCGTAGGGGACCGCGTGGTCTGGAGCGTCACCGTTTACTGCGGGCACTGTGACCGCTGCAAGGCCGGCATGAGTGCCAAATGCCGGACCCTGCTCAAAACCGGCCACGAACCACTCAACAGCGGGTGGGCCCTCTCCGGCGGCTACGCCTCACACATCCACCTCCTCCGGGGCATCACCCTCGTGTCGGTTCCGGATGAGCTTTCCGACCTGGCCGTGGCGCCGTCCGCCTACGCCGCGGCCCAGTCCAGGGTGCCGCGTCGGTGGAGGTCCGCGACCTCATCCCCGAACGCCTCGCACTGGCCAGCAGGTTCGGCGCCACCCGCACCAGCAACCCGGGTGATCACACCGACGGTGCCGCGTTCGATGTCGCTGTGGAACTTTCCGGCGCACAATCCGCGGTTACCTCCGCACTGGCGGCCCTCGACACCGGCGGCCCGTTGGTGCTGGCCGGGTCTGTGTCCCCGGGACCCGCCGTCGCGATGGACCCCGAACGCATGGTTCGGCGCCTCCTCACCGTCACAGGCGTGCACAATTGTGAACCCGTTCACCTTCAGCAAGCGATGAATTTCCTCGTGGATACCCGGGACAGTTATGCCTGGGACTCGCTCGTTGAGGCGCCCCGGCCCCTGGTGGAACTGGCCTCACTCATGACGCCGCCCCAAGGCCGCCGCGTCAGGACATCGGTGACAGGCGCTTCGCCTCAGGCCGTCTCGCAGCGCGGTGCACGGCCGGACGCAGCGCCCAACGCTGCATCTTGGCAACTGCCTTCGAACCAGCTGCTCGCGGAAGCGAGCGACTCCGATGTCGCGCGTTGATACCTATATCCCACCAGAAACATCACAGGAAGAGGGATGGGCGTTTGTGTTTAGCCGGTGAGGGCGCGTGCCGCATTGTTGGAGATCTTCCGTAGCAGCACGGCGAGGGTGGTTTGTTCGTCCTCGCTCAGTCCCTGAAGCAGTTGCTTGTCGCCGTCCAGGCAGCGGGGAAACTGGGTCTCGACGAGTGTTCTGCCGGCCTCAGTCAGCGTCAGCAAAATGCCGCGCCCGTCCCGTTCAAGGCGTTCGCGCGTGACGAGCCCGGTTTTTTCCAGACGTGCCGTCAGCTTGGTGGTTGCCGCGCCGCTGAGCATGGTCTGCGCGGTCACCTCATTGGCGCGCAAGGGCCGATCGCTCCGGGCCAGGGCGCACAGAACGTCAAACTCCGACCGGGAAACGCCGCTGGGCGCAAGGATTTGGTCCAGCAGCTGAATCGATTGGGAACTGATGCGGTTCATGCGTCCCAACGTCTCCATGGGCGTCGTGTCGACATGCGGCATCGCCTCCTTCCAGCTTGCTCTAAGCCGGGTGATGAAGTCAGTGTCCTGCTGTTCGGAAGTAGTCACTCCTCCATTGTAGACCACATGTAATTTATGGGTAGTTTACAGGTGTACTATTGAAGTAGCCCATCCTTTTGATTGGAGATCTCCCATGGCCCTGCCCACTACTGCCAACGTTTCGATGGAAGCTGAGGCGGTGAAATCCTCGCTGTTCCGCCAGCCTCCCGCGGTGTGGGCGGTGGCCTTCGCATCTATGGTGACCTTTATGGGCATCGGACTGGTGGGACCGATCCTGCCAACGATTTCCAAAGCCATGAACGCCACACCAACCGAGACCTCGTTCCTCTTCACCAGCTACCTGGTGGTCACGGCAGTGGTCATGTTCTTCACCAGCTGGCTCTCCTCGCGCATCGGAACGCGCAGCACCATGATGATCGGCCTCGGGGTCATCGCCATCGCGGCCATTGGCTGCGCAGTCTCACAGGACATCGGGGGAATCATCACGTTCCGGGCCCTCTGGGGGCTGGGTAATGCAATGTTCCTGTCCACCGCGCTGGCCTCCATCATTTCAGCCAGCGGCGGAACCGCAGGACAGGCTGTGATCCTCTACGAAGCAGCCCTGGGCCTTGGCCTGGCCATCGGCCCCCTGGTAGGCGGCCTGCTCGGCGATATTTCCTGGATGGTCCCGTTCTGGGGCACGGCCACGCTGCTGGCGATCGGGCTTGTCGCACTCCTGGTCTTCGTCCGTGGTTCGGGTAAGCCGGCGGAGAAGAGCCATGTGGCAGCGCCGTTCAAGGCCCTCGCCACCCCGTCCATCCTGGCGCTGAGCATCGTGGCGTTCTTCTACAACTCATCCTTCTTTGTCACCCTCGCCTACGTCCCCTACCCGCTGGGCATGTCTGCGATCGGCATCGGCCTGGTCATGACCGGATTCGGCATCGGCCTGGCCCTGACCAGCGTTGTCATCGCACCCCGCCTGACCCACCGGTTCTCCCCCACCCGCGTCCTCGCAGGCATCCTCATCGTCTTCGCCGCCACCCACGTCGCGGCCTCGCAGCTGACCGGGAACACGCCCTGGCT
>NZ_JBFTPV010000022.1:0-56457 GCF_056398665.1 Pseudarthrobacter sp. 01T43
CGAACTGGCGGATCCAACTCGCCGCCGTCCTGGACCAAGCCGACCCGTCCCCCGTCACCGCAGTCACCGTCGAAGGCGCCTCCGACTCACCCTCCACCATCCTCCTCGCAGCCTGGCTCACCCTGGCCCTGGACACACCCGTCACCATCGTCGCGGACCCCGCCGGGACCGGCATCCGCCGCGTCCGCCTCACCCGCCCCGCCGGCGACATCCAGCTCTACCGCCCCGGCACCTCCCTCGCCGAACTCACCCAACCAGGCCAACCCACCCAACGCATCTCCCTACCCCGCCGCAGCCTCAAAGACTGCCTCGCCGAAGAACTCCGCCGCCTCGACCCCGACGAAATCTTCGGCGAAACCATCACCAACCTCCACACCCCCGCAACACACCAACGAGTCCACGACTCCTTGACCGGCAACGCCGAGCTGCAACCGGTCGGAGACCGTTCTTCACTGATCACCGTCTAGGAAACGTACTGACGCTTCCCCCCATTGCGTGGCGGAAGTCCCGTTGGCGGCCCATGGATCTGGCCAGCGTGACATCGGCGCGGGCCACCAAACCTCGTCCTGCGAGGGTTCCGCAGGGCTGCGCCCAACAACCGCACTGCCTCAGTTGTCCAGGGCAACAGCTAACTCCACGGCCCCCTAGGGGTTACCTTCCGTGGTCAATTCAGTGGTGGGCACGGATGTAGAGCCGTGCGTGGTGAACGTAGGTTAGGCAGTGATCAGCATCACAGTGATGCTGAAGATGGTGGAGGCAAGCGCATGTCGAGCTCTATTGGATTGCTGGTGACGCTGCAGGCGAAGTCGGGCAAGGAGGCCGAACTGGCTGACTTCCTAAACGCCGCTCGGGACCTCGTCGTTGAGGAGCCTGACACGTCTACTTGGTACGCCTTCAGGATCAATTCCAGCCAGTTCGGAATTTATGACACGTTTCCCCATGAGGAAGGTCGTAAAGCCCATCTGGCCGGAAAGGTCGCCACAGCCCTTGGAGCTAAGGCGGATGAGCTTCTCGCCTCCCCGCCGTCGATTCAGCCCATAGAGGTCCTGGCCTTCAAATAACCCCGCTCTCGAAACCGTTCTTCATCGACATACCCCTTAAACGAAAAGGATATAGACATGGCAAATGAGCAGAACACCAAGAAGCGCATGATTCTGAACGCGTTCGATATGAACTGCGTGGTGCATCAGAACCCGGGAATGTGGGCGCATCCCGATGATGAATCCCACCGCTATAAGGACGTCGACTACTGGACCGACTTGGCAAAACTCCTTGAGCGTGGCGGATTTGACACCCTCTTTATTGCAGATGTCCTTGGCTTCTACGATGTTTACGGCGGATCACGTGACACGGCACTTCGCACCGGGGCCCAGGCGCCTGTCGGAGATCCGGCGATCCCGGTGGCAGCGATGGCGGCTGTTACAGAAAGGCTGGGATTCGGGGTTACGAAGTCACTGACTTACGAACTTCCGTATTCTTTCGCCAAGACCATGACCACCCTGGACCACATCACCAAGGGCCGGGTCGCCTGGAATATCGTGACGTCGTATCAGGCCAGCGCAGCCGAGAACCTGGGGCTGGATAAGCAGATCCCGCATGACGAGCGTTACGCGGTGGCGGACGAGTTCATGGAGGTTTGCTACAAGCTTTGGGAAGGGTCGTGGGAGGACGACGCCGTGGTTAGGGATAAGAAGAACCGTATCTTCACGGATCCGTCTAAAGTCCATGACATCAACCACGAGGGGAAGTATTTCAAGGTTCCCGGCGCCCACCTGGGGGAGCCGAGTCCACAGCGCACCCCCTTCCTGTTCCAGGCCGGCACATCCAAGAAGGGCATGGAGTTCGCCGGGAAGCACGCCGAGGCCGTGTTCGTCATTGGCACCAGCCCCGAAGAGCTGCGCCCCACTGTGGACAAGCTGCGCCAGCAGGCCGCTGCGGCAGGCAGGGACCCCCGCAGCGTGAAGATCATCGTGATGCTGACCCCGATCACGGCACCGACGGACGAGGAAGCCCAGGCCAAACTTGAGGACTTCAACCAGTACATAGACATGGACGCGGCACTGACCCTGTTCGGCGGCTGGACAGGCATCGATATGTCTTCCGCGCCAGCAGATCAGCCCTTGGAGAGCATGGAGAGCGACGCCATCCGGGCAATGATGGAGATGCTGACCGGCGTTGACAGTGAGGTTGTCTGGACCAAGGAGCGACTGGCGAAATGGCTGTGCATCGGCGGATTTAGCGCTTCAGTAGTTGGGTCGCCGAAAACCATCGTCGATGAGATGGAGCGATGGATGGAGATCGCAGATGTCGACGGCTTCAACCTGGGCCGGGTCATTGCACCCGGTACCATGAAGGATTTCGTGGACCTGGTCGTTCCCGAACTGCGCAAGCGAGGTCACGTGCCGCAGGAACCGCTCGCCCCCATGACCCTGCGTGAACGTCTCACAGGTGACTCGAGGCTCCCGTCAGAACACGCTGGCGCCGGCTACAGGCTGGGTGTTGAGGCGTCAGTTTCCTGATGAAGTCACCTGAACAGCAAGGCTGAACAGGATGAGAATGGCGGCCACCGATTTGTGGATCGGCGGCCGCCATTCCTCCCACGGGCCTGCTTTTTCAAGGACGGGGTTCGCTTTCTCTACGACGTGGTTCGGCGGATTATAGCGCCGGCGGGACGTCCATGTTTTATGAGACCACGTGTTTTTGGTCACCAAGGTAAAGTATTGCGATCAGATCGAAACTAAGCGAGGGGCCGGTCGAAGGAGACCGATTGATCGTTAAGTTGCGCTGCCACACTTGGGGGTTCAGAGAGGAATCCAAAAATGCCGGTAGACCTTAAGCAATCGAAACCTCAGTCATTCCGTGACCGGGGCGTTACCTCCAGGGAGCTGGAGGTCCTGCAGGCAGTTCGTAACCATCTGGCTAACGCCGAGATCGCTGCGACGTTGGGGATCAGCGTGCGCACGGTGGAGAGCCACGTTTCAAATCTCTTGACCAAGTTCGAAGTCACTTCGCGGTCGGGGTTGGTGGCTGCTGTTCGGGCCAACGAGGACGTGGGACCCGCACGAATTGAGGCTCCACCTTCATTGCTACGCATGGCCAAGGCAGGTGAGTTTGTCGGCCGTCTTCCGGAGCTCCGCCAGCTGTGTGACGAGTGGGAGGTGGTAAAGGAAGGCGCGCAGCGTCTTGTGCTGGTCTCGGGCGATGCAGGCATAGGAAAGAGCCGGCTGGTTGCTGAGTTCACGCGGCAACTATTGCTCGATGATGAACCACTGGTGCTGCATGGACGTTGCGATGAAGACGTGGCGGGCCCGTTTGAAGCAGTGGGCCACGCCCTCGCACCCTACATTCGTGCCAGCAATCCAGCCACCTTAGCGGGAGAGCTTGGTGACGTAGCCGCCGAACTGGAGACGATCATTCCAATTTCCGGCATCCGTTTACCAGGGACTCCCGTGGACGCGGTCCGCTCGGACCCGAACATTACCCGTCTGCGGCTGTTCGATGCCGTCACCCGCATTCTCCGTCAAGCGTCGGCTTCTTCCCCCATGTTGCTGGTACTCGATGATTTGCACTGGGCTCCTGAGCCAACCCTCCTGCTGCTCAAGCACCTGATGCAGGAAGAAGCGCTTAAGCGCACGATGATTGTCTGCACGCTTCGCCCCGGGAACGTCTCAGATGCCTTAATCGACTTCTGGGGTAAATTGCGCCGCGACGCAGTGCCGGTTCAGATTCAGTTGAGTGGATTGCATCGGATCGAGGTTGCCCAACTGCTGGCTTCAGATATTGGCTCGGCCGAGTCGCGCGATGAAATCTTCTCCGAAAGCCTGGCCTATGACATCTACTCGGAAACACGGGGAAACCCGCTGTATGCGGGAGAACTTATCCGGAGCCTGGGAGAGGGTAGCGGGCCGAGGTCGGCGGGCAATGCCGACGTTCCTCATGGAGTGAAAGACATTGTTACCGCTCGTGTTCGGCGACTTGAGCAAGGGACGCAGACGCTGTTGGGGATGGCTGCCGTTTTAGGTCAGACATTTGACGTCAGCGTGCTGCAACATCTTGCCCAAGTTGATGATTACACTCTCCTCGTAGCCGTGGAGGAATCAACGCAGGCGCAGCTTTTGTATGACGTCACGGGGACGTCTCCCGACGCTGTGGAACGCTATGAGTTTGTGCACGCCATCGTGCGCAGGGCAATCATTGAAAGCTTGTCGCCGGCCCGGACGCGTCGAATACATGCCGCAGCTGCCGCAGCATTGGAGCAGCTGTTTCCCGACACATTGGAAGTCCGGGCCGATGAGATTGCTTGGCATTTGGTTCAAGCAGGTCAAATAAAAGATCGCCAGAATATTGTGCGGTATCTGACGATGGCGGGCCGGGCGGCGCTGAACAGTTCCGCGGCGGAAGAGGGACTTCGCTTTCTGGACCAGGCTCTGGTGTACATAGATGCGGCTGAAGCCTTTGACCGTGCGGAATTATGGTTCCAGCGTGGTTTGACGTTACGTACGCTGGGTCGCTGGCCGGATTCGGTGGCCGCACTGCGCAATGCCCTGGACCTTTATGCGGAAGTGGGCGACCTGAAAGCCATTTCCCGGACGTGCCTTGCGGCCACCCACACTATGTTTTGGTTTTTCCGGATGCCTGAAGCCCGCGATTTGGCAGCTTACGGACTGAAGATGCTTGGCAGTCACGAGGGCGCGGAACGGGGAAGGCTGCTTGGTGCGTTGTCTTTTGCCCAGGCGTGGAGTGGAGAGTACGAGTCAAGCATGAACACTCTCGACGAAGAGTTGGACATGGCATCCCGGCTTGAGGATACGGAGCTTCGAGGGCATGGCCTGGCCATACGGGCGATGCAGCTTCCCGCGTTCCTGGAGCACAAGGGTGCGGTATCGGCCGGATATGAGGCGTTGGAGATACTCCGCGACTCAGATGACATCTGGACCTTGACGAGCATGCTCGGTTTCTTGAACTACGCCCTTGTGGGTTTGGGCCGTCTGGATGAGGCTCGTGCGGTGGGCGCTGAACTGGCCCCACTCGCGGTTCGTGTCGGGAACTACGCCGCCCAGCAACAGCACACGCGGATGAACGCCATGATGGAGTTCTTCCAGGACGGAAGCCCGGCCGCCCTGGAAAAATTTGCCCGGAAGGACCTCGCATTCTGCAAGGCCGTGGGGCTCGCAACGCCTGAGCATTCGCTTGCCTGGCTTGGGCTGGCCAAATTTCTCGCCGGAGAATGGGAGGAAGCTAAGGATGCCTACTCAGCCGCGCTTGAAACCGAGGCGGACACCGGAATGGTCGGATGGGGATGGTCTGCACTGTTTGAATTGCTCGCATATATGGGCGACTCCCCCGCTGCCATGCGTTTGTTTGAAGAGCATCGACACACCCTTCCGCAACTGGATAAGGCCAACACGTGCGGCTCATGGGTGGCGGCGCTCACCGCCGTCGAGGGTTTAGTCGTTTTGGGAGACTTGGAGCAGGCCGGCAAGTTGCTCCCGGCCATCGAACAATGCATCCAGCGCACCGGGGTCGTGTGCATCGAGTTCCGGGGTGGCCGCCTGGTCAAGCGGGCAGCAGCAATTGCCGCTGCAGCGGCCGGCGACTGGAATCGCGCCGAAAAATACTTTCGCGAGGCTCGTCGTGATGCCGAAAACATACCCCACGTCGTGGAGCACGCCCACACGTTGAGATTTCACGGGAGGATGCTTCTCCAAACCGGTGAGGAAGCATCGGCCGCGCGGGCCAAATCGTATCTGCAGGAGGCGCGCGCTGCCTACGTGAAACTCAAGATGCCCCGTCACGCTGCGCTCTGCGATCCAGAGCCGGCCCAGGTATCAAGCAAAAGGTCCACACTCCCTGACGCCGGCCTCTTCGGCTTTCTCACAAATCTGATGTATGGGGAGTAAACAGCGGGAAGGAATGCATTACTGAATGGTCGATACCTTTCATAATCGCCAGTCAGTTTTACGTCATCGAGCTAAACACTTAGTCACTTGCCTTGGAGTTTAAATTGAAAACAGACCCGACGGAATGGACTGCTGCTGTGCGTACACTGCGGTCCCCAAAGCAGCCGAACCACAACTATTTCCAGATCACTGGCGTGGTTGGTCATGGAGACCAACGGGGACGCCTGATGGGCTTTCCCACGGCCAATATCGCCATACCGCCAAATGGCGGGCGCAATGGCGTATGGGCTGGCACGGTTCACCTCGACTCACCGGATCGCCGTTCCCTTCATGTCGCTGCCATATCTATCGGCGACCGGCCGACGTACTACGCCAGAGGGCAGAGCCTGCTGGAGGCAAACCTCTTGGACTACACCGGCGACCTTTACGGACAAACCGTTGTGGTGACGCTGCGCCTCCTCATCCGTCCCCAACGCAAGTTCGCCGGTACGTCCGAGCTCGTCGACCAGATCCAGGACGATGTGGCTCGTGTTCGCAGCTGGGGGCTGCAAGCGGGCCTGGGGACCTGCCTCCGCGCCGACGAGGAGCCCAGCCGCTCGCCTTCAAACCCTATTGGTACCGCGCACACCATTGCCATCGGGCACCGTCGCCCCGACCGAGGCGCTTGGCTGTCGGAATTTCTAACGCTGAACGGCTAGCGGACCAGCCGGCCCTCGCGGATTGCCGCATGAATTCATTTGTTGAGAATGAACGACGGCGGGACGTCCCGCCGTCGTCCGCTGACAGCGTCAGGAGACCCCGTCCAGGACGCCGTCGATCCGTGTCAGCAGGCCCGGCCAGCCGTTCCCCATGCCTTCGATGGCCCGCCTGCCCATGGGGGTGTCGAGCTGGAAACCGGCGTGCTCGTGGTGAAGGACGGTGCCGTCGTCGACAGATTCCAGCCGCCACGTGATGGTGGTGTCCAGCATGCCCTCGGAGAACAGGAAGCTGATCGACTTGCCGGGGTCCACGGTCAGGACTTCGCACTGCTGCTGGCCCCAGGAGCCCATGTCCATGGTGAAGCGGTGGCCGACGACGGCGGCAATGTCGCCCGGCGCCCACCAACGGGCCAGCAGTTCGGGGGTAGTCAGCGCGCCCCAGACGGCTGCACTCGAGTGCGGGAAGCGGCGCTCGAACCGGATGGCGTTCTCGGTCACAATGGTTTCTCCTCGTCCAGAAGTTCTCCCAGCGCGTCCAGGCGCCGGTTCCAGTACTGCTCGATGTGCTTCACCCAGTCGCTGACCTCAGCCAGGCCCGCAGGCTGGAGATGGTACAGCCGGTTCCGGCCGTGCCGTTCTTCCCTGACCAGGCCGGCCTCGCGGAGGACGCCCAGGTGCTCAGACGCCGCCGACCGGCTCAGCTCGAGCAGCCCGGTGAGTTGACCCGCCGTCCTCGGCCCATGGGAGAGCTCATCGAGGATGACGCGCCGTGCCGGGTTGGAGACAGCGCCGAAGACATCAGGAAGCACCGGACCAGTATATGTCGGAAAATCCCGACGCTTATCCGGCGGCGGCCCCGAAGCGCCCGGACGTGAGCACGCACCAGTAGAACCCCGGCACCAACGCGAGCGGACGACGCCGGGACCTCCCGCCGTCGTCCGCTCAGAGTTGGGTGCGGTGTCAGTTCTTGACGACGTCCAGCTCAATCACAGCCCAGGACAGCGCCGGCAGCGTCGCCCGCAGTTCGGAGCCGCTCGCCTTCGCGCCTTCCAGCGGCTTGAGCCCCACCTGGTCCGGGCTGCTTTGGGTGTTGGCGGTGAAACGGTCCCCGCCTTCCGGAATTTCCAGGACCTCGGCACGGACCACCCGGCGGGCGTCGAACCCGCGCAGGGCAACCTCGACGTCGGCAGCTTCTTCCAGCCCGCGGTTCGCGAAGAACAGCGCCACACGGCCCGTTTCCTCGTTCCACGTTGCGCTGACATCCACGAGGTCGGTGCCACCGAAGCGTGCATTTTCGTACTTGTCCGAGTCAACGGACAGGCGCAGGATCTGGCCCTTGGCCAGCTCCGCCATGCGGGCAAACGGATGGAAGATGGCCTGCTTCCAGGCCGGCCCGTTCTCCTCCGAAAGGATCGGCGCAATCACGTTGACCAGTTGTGCCTGGTTGGCGATCTTGACGCGGTCACCGTGGCGGAGCAGTGAGTTGAGCAGGGTGCCCACCACCACGGCGTCCGTCACGTTGTACTTGTCCTCGATGACCCGTGGGTGCTCGCGCCAGCCCGCCTTGGCCACGTTGTGCGGCTGGTCCTCGGTGTCCAAACCGCGCTGATACCAAACGTTCCACTCGTCAAAGGACAGGTTGATGTGCTTTTTGTGTCTGCCCTTGGCGCGCACGGCGTCGGCGGTGGCGATCACGGACTCGATGAAGTAGTCCGTGTCGACGGCGCTGGCGAGGAAGCTGCCGACGTCGCCCTCGAGCTCCTGGTAGTAGGCGTGGAGGGAGACGTAGTCCACCTCGTCATAGGTGTGCGTCAGGACTGTCTGCTCCCAGTCACCGAACGTCGGCATGCCGGAGCTGGAACTTCCGCAGGCCACCAGTTCGATGTCCGGGTCCACGAAGCGCATCGCCTTGGCGGCCTCCTGGGCCAGGCGGCCGTATTCCTCGGCTGTCTTGTGGCCGATCTGCCACGGCCCGTCCATCTCGTTGCCCAGGCACCAGAGCTTGATGTCGAACGGATCCTTGTGGCCGTTTTTGGCACGGAGGTCTGACCAGTAGGTGCCGCCGGGGTGGTTGGCGTACTCCACGATTTCACGGGCAGCATCCACTCCCCTGGTGCCCAGGTTGATGGCCTCCATGATTTCCGTGCCGGCCTGGCGGGACCAGTCCACGAATTCGTGCAGGCCGAAGGCGTTGGTCTCCACGGTGTGCCAGGCGCCGTCTAACCGGCGGGGACGGTTCTCCCGCGGGCCGATGCCGTCCTCCCAGTTGTAGCCGGAGACGAAGTTTCCGCCGGGGTACCGGATGACGGTGGCACCGAGTTCCTTGACGAGCTTGAGTACGTCCTGGCGGAAGCCGTTCTCGTCAGCCTCCGGGTGGCCGGGCTCGTAGATGCCGGTATAGACGCAGCGGCCCATGTGCTCCACGAAGGAGCCAAAAAGGCGGCGGGGTACTTCGCCGATGGTGAAGTCGCGGTCGAGGGTGATCCGTGCGCGGGACATTCGGTCTCTCCTTGTTTGTTGTTCAAAACTGTTGGTCAGCGTTGGTGCCGGATCAGGTTCCGGCGAGTCCCGTCGTCGCGACGCCCTTGATGATCTGGCGCTGGAAGAACAGGAAGACGAGGATCAGTGGTAGCGCCGCGAGGAGGGCGGAGGCCATGTTCTGCGCGTACTGGATGCCGTACGCGCTCTTGATGGTTTGCAGCCCCACCGGAAGGGTGAGGAGAGCGCCGTCGTTCGTGGCGATGAAGGGCCACAGGAAGTTGTTCCAGGCGCCGATGAACACAAAAATTGCAACAGCGGCCAGGATGGGCCGGGACAGCGGCAGGATGATCTGGGTGAAGATCCGCAACCGGCTGGCACCGTCCATCACCGCGGCTTCCTCTAGTTCACGGGGAATCTGGTCGAAGAACTTCTTGAGCACGAACACCATGGCGGGGTGGATGACCTGAGGCAGGATGATGGCCCACGAGGTATCGATCAGGTGCAGCGCCAGCATTTGGTAGAAGAGCGGGATGATCAGGACGGGCGGCGGAATGATGATCGAAGCGATGATCACCGTCATCAGCACCTTCTTGCCCTTGAAGTCGATCCGGGACAGGGCGTAGGCCACCAGCGCCGAGATCACCAGGGTGATGGCCGTGATGGCTGCCGAGGTGTAGAGCGAGTTCCAGGTCCAGAGCGGGATGTTGCCGTCCTGGAACACTTTGATGAACGCTTCGGCGGTAAAGCCCGACGGCGGTATCCAGCTGACCTTCGGAGCTGCGGCATCCGTCTCGGTCTTGAAAGCGGTGGCGGTGGCCCAGGCGAAAGGAATCAGCCACAGCACCGCGATGAGGGCAGCGACGACGATCGCGGCGATCCTGCCTGCGGTCATCTTCCTGCGGGGCTGGCGGCCCTTGGGGCTTTTGGTGGACCGGGTGGTGGTGTTTGGAGCGGAACGGGTGAGGGTAGGGATGGCCATGGTTATGCACTCCTGCGGCGGGTGATGACGAACTGCATGACCGAAACTGCCACGATCAGTCCGAAGAAGATGTAGGAGATGGCAGCGGAGTACCCCAGCCGGTAGCCGGTGAAGCCGGTCTCAAAGATGTACTGCACCACCGGGCGGGTTGAACCTCCGGGGCCGCCGGCGGTCATCTGGTACACCTGATCGAAGATCTTCAGGGACGCGAGGATCTGGAGCAGCACGATCATCACCGTGGTGGGGGCCAGTTGCGGGAGGGTGATCGAGAAGAACTGCCGCCAGGCTCCGGCGCCGTCCAGGGATGCAGCTTCGTAGTGCTGTGCGGGGATGTTCTGCATCGCGGCCAGGTACAGCAGGAAATTGAACCCCACGGTCCACCACAGCGTAGCGATGACGATTGCCCACATGGCCACGTTGGGGTCGTTGAGCCAGGCGACTCCGGGGAGGCCCAGCGTGGAGAGGAACTCGTTGAACAGGCCAAGCTGGGGGTTGTACATCCAGGTGAAGAACAGCGAGACCACGGTGGAGGCCAGCAGGTAAGGGGCAAAGTAGGACAGCCGCCACAGCCACTGGGCCGGCAGCCCAACGTTCAGCAGGGCGGCCATCACCAGTGCCACCAGGACCAGGGGGACCGTGCTGATGACGGTGAAGTAGAGGGTATTTCCCAGGGAGCGCCACATGTCTGCGTCGGCCAGCGCCTCGGCGTAGTTGGCGAAGCCGATCAGGCTGTCATTGGCGCCGGTCAGGGACTTGCCCGTGAGGCTCATGTAGAAGCCATAGAGAATGGGCCACACCAGGAAGACAAGGAAGAAGGCCAGGAACGGGGCGGCGAATCCCCAGCCGCTGAGGTTGCTCCGGGTCCGGGCCTGGGAGGGGCGGCGCATTTGTTGGGGTTGGGTTGCCGTGGCGGTGCCCGGCTGACCGGTGCTGCGCCGGGACGCTAGTGAAGAACTCATAAAGGACTCCTTTGTCGCTCGCCGTTAGACCGGGTTGGGCCGGGAAAGAAGGGTGTTGGTGCGGTGCTCAAAGGCGTCCCACCCCGCGGCCGCCTTGTCGCGGCCCAGGAGCACGTTCTGGACGTTCTCCGCAAAGTAGGTCTGCCAGTCCGAGCCCGAGCCGCTGAACCAGGCTTCGGGATCGTAGGCGATGATGTCCGCTGCGTTGGCGTAGTGGATCTGCGGCGTGAGATCGCGGTATGCCTGCGACTGGACCACGGGCTGGTAGGCCGGGATGTGCCCGGCTTCTGCCCAGGAGAGCGATCCTTTGAGGACATCGCTCACGAACTTATAGACGTCCCGCCGTTTTTCTTCATCCACGTTCAGCTGCCGGGGCAGGACGAACGAGTGCGAGTCTGCGTAGGAGGCTGCGTTCCGTACAGCGTGGGAATGGTGGCAGCGTCCACCGGAAGTCCGGCTTTCTTCAGCGTGGGCAGTTCCCACACGCCGCTGAACAGCATTCCCGAGCCGCCGCGGGCGAACTCCGCGATTCCGGTGCCTATGTCTCCGGCCTTGGCCGCGATGGTGTCATCAAAGAGCGAGGCCATGAATTCCAAGGACTCAACCGCGGCGTCGCGGTCCACTTTCATCGGCTGGCCGGGGGTCAGTTCCATCTCCGCACCATGCTGCTTGTAGAGCGTGTAGAAAAGCCGCCACATCTGTGAGCCGCTGCCCAGGTAACCGAAGGACAAACCGTGGGCCTGCGTGACCTTCTGCATTTCCCTGGCCACGGCCATGAACTCCTGCGGGGAAGTCACTCCCTGCAGTTGCCCGTTGCCGCCCAGGACGCCGGCCTTGCTGGCGATGTCCGTGTTGTAGAACATCACGAACGGATGCGAGTCCAGGGCGATGGAGAACACTTTGCCGTTCTGCTGGCTCTTCTCCCAGATGCGCGGCGCAAAGTTTTCACCGCTGATGCCGTGCTCGGCCAACAGGTCCAGGTCCCAAGGGTCAATCAGCCCGCCGGGGGCGTATCCGGGAACCCGGCTGGCATGCATGATGGCTACTTCCGGCGGCCGTCCTCCTGCCGATGCCATGGCCAGCTTGGTGTAGTACGGCGGCCCCCAGGCCAGAACCGTCGGATGCACCCTGAAGCCGGGGTTGGCCTGGTTGGCGCTGGTGATCATTGCCTGCATCTTGATCCCGTCACCCCCGGACAGCAGGTGCCAGAACCCGATGTCCCGGATCTCCGAGGCCTGGGCGTTTCCGCCGCAGCCTGCCAGGCCTCCTGCTACCAGGACACTGCCCAGGGCCGCCGATCCTGTCAGTAACTGCCTTCGGGACAACTGCTTCCCGAAAAATTCAAATTGCTTCACCCGTCACTCCTTTGGATGGGTCCGCTGAAAGGTCACTTCTTGTTGCTCAAAACTCCGGTTCCTGCACGTCCCCGTTCCCGGGCCGAGGCGTTCAGGAGTGTGACGCAGGCCTCACATTACATCGATGTAATAATTAGGACAAGAGAAAATTGTTAGCGCAAACAATCTAATGGGCCACTCTCGCTTCAGATGCGGCTGCTGTCCCGCTCCACAATGACGTGGCTTATGGCGACCACACGCTGCTCATGGGCCCTATCGGCCATCCGCTCCGTGAGAAGGCGCAGGGCTTCCCTGGCCATGGCTTGCTTGTCGAAGGAGACTGTGGTCAACGAGGGGACGGCGTATCGGCCGTCGGCGATGTCATCGAAGCCCGCCACCGCAATGTCTTCCGGGATGCGCAGACCTCTTTTCCACAGCACACTCAAGGCGCCGATGGCCATGGAATCCGTGAAACAGAACAGCGCCTCGGGAAGCGGATGGGAGTCCAGGTAGGCAGCGAGCGCCTCGGCCCCGGTCTGTGGCGTCCACTTTTCGCAGGGAATCAGCAGCGACTCATCCCGTTCGATGCCCAGGATCCCCAACGCCTCTTCGTAGCCCTGGGTTCTCTGCATTGCAGCGGCCGATCCCCTGTCCTGGGCGGTTCCCAGGACGGCGATCCGCCGGCGGCCCGGCTTCGCCAAAGTAAGTGTCATGTCGCGGGCGGCCGCGATGCTGTCCACAAAAACGCGGTCGGCGAGCTTTTGCGTGACCTCGCCGAGCAGGACCACGGGTGGAAGGGCCACGCCCACCTGAACAGCGCTCTCGTCCAGCACGACCGGGTTGAGAATCAGTCCGTCGATCAGGTTGGAGCGGGCACGCACCATGAGCTCGTGTTCGCGCCGGGGATCAGAGCCCGTCTCCTCTATCTGTACGATCCATCCCTGCTCGTGCGCCACCTCCACAATATTGTGGGCAATTTCCGCAGAGTACGGCGTGGCAAGATCAGGCAGGGCCAGCGCAATCACGCCGGACCTGCCATTGCGTAGGCCGCGGGCGGAGAGGTTGGGTACATAATCCAACTCAAGAATGGCCTGCTCCACCTTGAGCCTGGTGGCTTCACTCACCGGAACAATGCCGTTCATGACGTTGGAGACCGTCTTGGGAGAAACACCTGCCTTGTGCGCCACGTCCTTGACTGTTGCGCGCACTGATCCCCTTTCAAAACCGTTCAGATCCAAAGGCAGCAGCCGGTACCGGCCGCCGCGGATTGTCTGCTGATGATGTTACCCACCTCCCGGCCCTGCCCGATGCTACGACTGCGGAGGCGGACTGACAGCTCCCCGCCGTCGGCCACTCCCGCTAACTTCGACGCAAGACTAACTAAAGGCGGGCGCCCGGGACGCGTCCACGATGGCCAGTTGGCCTGTGGTGTCAGGGACCCCGGGAAACTGCACCTGCGGGGCTTCGGCAGCGGCCGCAGGCGAAGCCTGTGTGGACCGCATGCGAAGAAGGGCCACTGCGGAGATGAGGAACCAGGCGATATTCGTGACCACGGACGGCCAGGCTTCGTGGACCGCGCCATTGACAATAAAAGCGCAGGCACCCACGAGGTTGGCTACCTGGAAGCCCTTGCCGGCCTTCAACCACCCCATGGACACCGACAGGTACGCACTCAGAATCAGGGCCGCGCCGGTCCAGCCGGCGATTTCCCACAGTACTTCCATGATGCCCTTTCAGGGTGGTGCCCGGCTGGCATCCGCTGGGCGGAGTGGGCACGTGACGGGCTGAAGTTTTGGTTTTTCGGGACTAATACCGGTTGGATCAGGCGTCCCTGGATTTGGCTCTCAAGAGCAATTATGAGGACGCCGAGACTGTAGGGCAATTGCATTCTCCTGAAGACATGGTTTAGAACTACTTAACATGGATATCGATCCCCGCAGGCTTCGGGTTCTCCTCGCAATCGCCCGCACAGGCGGGGTGCTGGCAGCGGCTGACGAACTGGGGATCACGCCGTCGGCCGTGTCACAGCAACTCAACAAGCTGGAGGACGAGACGGGCCATGCGCTGGTACTGCGCACACCCAAAGGCTCGGTCCTGACACCCGCCGGCCTGGCCGTCGCGGAGGCCGGCGAGGAGATCGAACGGGCGCTCAGCGTCGCCCGCGCCCGCATCGAAGGCGGGGCCACGGTTGCAGGAGTGGTGCGGGTGGGTGCGTTCACCAGCTTTATCCGGACGGTGGTGATCCCCCGCCTGCCCGAGTGGCGCACCCAGTACCCGCAATTACAGATCCGGATCATCGAGGACGACTTTCCTGCCATGATGCGGATGCTCCGCCAGCGCCAGCTCGACGCCGTGGTGGTCGAGCATGATTCGACGACGGCCGATCCGCGCCTACTCTCGGCCGGAATGACCGAGGAGCCCCTGATGGACGAGCCGTGGAAGCTGGTGGTTCCCTCGGGAGCCCTGCTCACCACCGAGAACATCGATCTTGCCCGGCTGCCGCTTCCCTGGCTCGGCGTCGAATCCACAGCGGCCAACGCTTTGGTGCTCGGCCGGCTCCGCCAGTCAACGGGCACCCGGATGGACACGGCACACCAGTACCAGGAAACGCTGACCGCCCTGGCACTCGTCGCGGCGGGAGAGGGCATAGCCATCCTTCCCACGCTGGCGTTAAGCGGTGTGGTCCACGACGGAGTGGACGTCCTGGACGTCCCCGGGCTCGGAACCAGGCGCATCGTCCTGCGGCGGTTCGACCGGCGGCGGGCAGCCAGCACACCCGTGGACACCGTCGCGCGCCTGCTGCGGGAATCGGCGGCAGGCTTCGACACCCGGTCCGCGTCCTGACCGCTTCGGCAGTCGTGCAAGATGCACCCGCCACGTGATTTCACCTGTCAGCATGCGTGCCGCGGCCCCGGAACATTCGCTGGTGCCCGCGTCAGCAGCGTCGTAACACCCAGCAGAAAGGCCGACGGCGGCACTCACCTGAGTGCCGCCGTCGGCCGCTCACACCCTTTTCGTCCACCGCATCGAACACCGGGCAGAGGTCTACAAGCCTCACTAGCCTCAGGTCCAACCACCTTGGCTTTACCGGATACCTGACGTCACACAACGTGACAGCCTCCAGATCCCGACACGCCACGCCCTACCCTTGTAGCGTGACTTTGACTAAGATTCGCACCGCCGCCGCGAGCTCCTTCGCCGCCGCCGGTCTCCTGTTTGCCCTCGCCGCCTGTTCCACGCCGGCCGCCACCCAGACAACTGCCTCCTCCGCGCCGGCGTCGACCGCAGCGGCGTCGTCCAGCGCCGCCGCCGGGCCCTGCACTGGCGTGAAGGTCATCGTCGATTCCGGTTCCCTGAAGCAGGACGCCGCCGACACCTCTGTTTGCGTGCCCGTGACCGCGGCGACTCCCGCGTCCAAGGTGCTCGACGTGGCCAAGGTGAAGACCGAGGGCACCACCCAGTACCCCACCGAAGTGGTATGCCGGGTGAACGGTGTTCCCGCCGCCGACTTGGACATCACCCACAAGGGCGGAACCTACCGCGAGGACTGCAGCAAGATGCCTGCAGCCTTTGCCTACTGGGGTCTCTGGGTGAAGCCGGCCACCGGCGACTGGGCCTACGCGCAGGAAGGCCTCGCCACCCTGCAGGTCAGCCCGGGACAGAGCCTGGAACTGCTCTTCACTGTCGACGACCAACCGGCTGCCCCCGCGGCATGACCTTCCGGCCCGCGCCGTTACGCGCAGCGGCGGCCCTCGCCGTCGTCTTCATCGCGGCGCGGGTCATCTACCGCATCCTCTTCAACGGGGCGGGCCTCGGCGAACCCGTCCTGCTTGACCTGCCGCCGATGCGGCTGCCTGCCCCGTACGCGCATGTGGTCTTTCTTGGTCCAGTCAGCGGACAAGGCCTGTGGACCGCGGTAGTGTCCGCCCTGCCGATTGCCGGGATGTTCCTCGCGTTCGGCCTGCTCAACGCTTGGGTAGACGTGGCGCGCGGCTTTGTGTACCTGGCACGCCGCGGCCCCATGCAAGGCTTGGCCCGGACGCTGGTAGTGGCGTGGGCGGCGCTTCCTGCACTGTACGACGCCGCCGCCTCCGTCCGCCTGGCGTTCCGGTTGCGGGGCGAACGCTTCGGTCCCCGCGCTTTAGTGCCCGTGCTCGAGCGCACGCTTGAGCACGCGAGCCGGGTTGCCGCGGCCCTGGAGCTGCGCGGTTTTGGCAGCCGGGCGGCGCACCAACCCGACCACTACAGCGCAGAACCGCTTCTTGTCCGGGACGCACAGTTCCGTATCGGTGACGCCCAGGTGCGCGTCACCGACTTCACGCCGTCCAGCGGGTCCATCACAGTCGTCACCGGGCCCACCGGTTCCGGAAAGTCCACCATCCTGCGGGGCATCGCCGGCCTCCTCTCACACGTCGACGGTGGCGAAATTTGCGGCACCGTGCGCGTCGCCGGAGCGGACCGTGCCACTACGCCGCCGCGCGATGCCGCGCGCCACATCGGCGTCGTCCTGCAAAATCCCCGCGCCGCCTTCGCAACCACCAGGGTCCGGGACGAAATTGGCCTCGCACTTGAGCTGCGCGGCATGGCCTCCGCCACCGCCAAGGCCCGTGTGCTCGAGGTCGCTGAGCGGATGGGGGTCTCAGCGCTGCTGGACCGGAACATCAGCACCCTCTCGGCGGGCGAGGCGACGCTTGTAGCCATCGCGGCCGCCGTGGTGGACCATCCGGCCCTGCTTCTGGTGGACGAACCCCTGGCCGATCTTGATACCGCAGCCCGCGCACGCGTCATCGCCGTGCTCAACACCCTCGCCCGCGAAGACGGCGTCTGCGTCATCGCGGCGGAGCACCGGGCGGAAGCGCTCGTCCCCGTTGCCGACTCTTGGTGGACCATCAACGACGGCGCCCTGATACCGGGTGCCGCGCCAGCCGTATCGGTCGGGGCGGGCGCACACCCGGCCCCCGTCCCAGAGACCGGGCAAACGCCCGTCCTGACGGCCACCAACCTCGCGGTGCACCGTAAGGGCCAGCCGCTCGTGAGCGACGCGTCCCTCACCCTGCACCGCGGCGAAATCGTCGCCCTGGTGGGGCCGAACGGCGCCGGAAAGTCCACCCTGCTGGTGGCGCTCGCGCTGGGTGAAGGAACGGTGCGAGGAGGAACGGACGACGGCGGTGCTCTCGACGGCGGCCGCGTCGCCCTCGTGCCGGATGCCTCGGACGACCTCTTCACCAGGGATACCGTGGCAGGAGAACTCCGCGCCGCCGAGCGCCGCCTGGCCCACCGAAAGAACGGCGGGCAGTCTGCATCTGGATCCGCAGCTTCACGTCTGGCCCGTTTGCGCGGAGACATCAGGATTCCCATCGGTCATGAGCACCCCCGCGACCTCTCGGCCGGCGAGCGCCGGATCCTGGCCATCACGCTGCAGACCATGGACAACCCCCAGGTGCTCCTGATCGACGAGCCCACCCGCGGACTCGATCCGACGGCGCGCACGGCAGTCGCTGCAGCGCTGCGGGCAGCCGCGGACGACGGCGCCGCGGTCCTTATCGCCACCCACGACCTCGCCTTTGCCCATAGCCTCGGCGCCCGGATCCTCCCGATGAGTGACGGCGTCGCGCCTTCTTCTCCGATGACCGAAGCGCCCGAACCAGCCCTCGCGGTTCCCCGGCAGGCAAACGCCGGACCGAAACCACGCGTCATCGAACCAGAAACCCAGAGCGCGGCTAGACCCCACCGCATCCGCATGCCGCGCGCCGCAGAACTCGCCGTCCTCGCAGCCGCAAACGTGCTGGCCCTCGCAGCATTCTGCTGGCCGCTGCTCGCCGCGGCCTTCCCGGAGGATGCCGCCGCGGCACTCCCCTACGCGGCGCTGGCCATAGCGCCGCTCGCCGTCGTCGCGATCGTGGTGTCCCTCGACGGCTCGGTCAGCTCCGCACATACGGTGGCATTGCTCGGTGTCCTGGCAGCGGTCGGTTCCGCGGTGCGGGTGGCGAGCACCGGCGTCGGGGGCGTGGAGGCAGTCTTTATCCTGTTGATTCTGGCCGGCCGGGCCTTCGGTGCCCGGTTCGGCATGCTCCTCGGGGCTGCCACCATCGCCCTCTCCAGCGCCCTGTGGGGTGGCATCGGGCCGTGGACGCCGTTCCAGATTTTCGCCTGTGCGTGGGTGGGCGCGGGGGCCGGCCTGCTCCCCCGGCGGGTGCGCGGCAAGGCGGAACTGTGGATGCTGTGCGGCTACGGCATCGTGGCGTCCTACCTGTTCGGCCTGCTGACCAACCTGTGGTTCTGGCCCTTCGCGGTGGGCGCCGGCACCGGCATCTCGTACGTGCCCGGCGCGCCGCTGGGCACCAACCTCAGCAGCTTCCTGCTCTACTCGCTGGTGACGTCGACGGCGGGCTGGGACACCCTGCGTGCCGTCACCACCATCATCGGAATCGCCGTGGTGGGGCGGGCCATTCTCGCCGCCCTCCGGCGGGTGAAGCCGGTCTCCGGCCAGGCTCCTGGACCGGGCCGGCAGGCGGCGCAGGCCCAACCCGCCCAGACCCAACCCGCCCAGGCCAGGGACCGGCTTCACCTGGGAGCCTGAGGACACCGCTGGGAAACCCGGCCAGGGCAGTGCCGCGCCGCATCCTCCGTAACGGCCCCTGGGCTGGGCATATGATGGCCACCAGAGTGGCGGCATGGTCACGAAACGCGAAGGGACGCAGATGGCGGGACGACCGAGGCAGGACAACAGCCAGGTCCAAGGAGCTGCGGCCTCGCTGTTGAACGGTCTTGCTGTACTGGAAGCCTTCTCGGTGCAAAGTCCGGTTCTTGGTGTGACCGAGGTTGCTCAGCGCGTTGGCCTCCACAAGAGCACAGTGTCACGCATTCTTGCTGGTTTGACAGAAGCTGGATATGTCCAGCGGGACGAGGAGACGGGACGGTATCGGCTCGGGCTGGGCCTCCTTGCGTTGTCCGGTCCTTTGCTGGCGGATTTGGATGTCCGTCGCGCTGCGCTTCCGTACTTGGAGCAGCTAACTGAAAGCACCCAGGAAACCAGCGCAATCTCTGTCTGGAATGGTCATGAGGCCATCGTCGTGGAGCAGGTGGCCAGCCCCCATCAGGTCAAACACACTGCCACCATCGGAACCCGGTACAACAAATTTGAAAGTTCCTCGGTGCGGGTCTTTATGGCGGAGCTGCCGCCGGCCCTCTCGACCGAACTGATCGAATCGGGGCGAATACTACGCGCGGCCGGAGATGGTTTGCCGTTGGACCACACCGCACACTTGCAGGAAGTTGCACGTCAGGCATACGCGGTCAACGACGGTTCGACTGCCGAGGAGGAGTTTGGGGTCTCCGCTCCGGTTCGGGATTATCGGGGCAAGGTGGTGGGTTGCATCACGGTGTCCGCTCCCCGTTCCCGCGTGCACAACCACGCCACGTGGGACCCGCTGGTTAAAGCCGTACAACATGCTGCCTTGGAAGTGTCCACCCGCTTGGGCTGGTCGCCTTCCCTTCCGGACTGATTCACCCACTCATCTTGGCGTCCTTCGGACTCCACCACACCATGGCTGTTGTTTGCAGTGGCGGGGTTTGTCTCCCCCGGAGGTGGGCTATGGTTGCCGGTCAGCGGGCGGGAGGTGTTTCTCCCGGGATGCTGCCCAGGCGTGTTGATACGCGTTCAGCGGCTTGGAGCACGGCTTCGCGCAGGATGGACTGACTCTGCTGGTGCTGTACCCGGGCCCGGGGCGCGCTGGCTGTGATGCAGCCGACGACTTCGCCCCGGTAATCCCGCACGGGGGCGGACACACCGTATTCCTCGTACGTGGTCTCGCCGTCGTTGACGGCGAAGCCCAGGTCCCGGACCTCGGCCAGTTGTTCATGGGCCCGGTCCTCGAGTCCCCGATAGCCGTCTTGCAGCACTGTCCGGCCGGCCAGGAGGCGGTCCGTCTCTTCGGGCGGCAGTTCGGCGAGGAATACGCGGACCGAGGAGCTGGCGAACTTGTTGTAGCGCGTGCCGATCGCCGCGCTGTGCTTGACCTGATGGGGGCTCGCCGTCTGTTCCACAACGATCGCATTGGTGCCGTTCCAGACGGCGATCGCGGCCGTCTCGCCGGTGGCTTCGGTGAGTTCTTCGAGGTGGGGCAGGGCGACACGGCGGACGCCGAGCTCTGCGAGCAGCGGTCCGGCCAGCCCGATCATCCCGAGTCCGAGGCGGTATCGCCCGGTGTCTTCGTCCCGCTGCACGTATCCGGCTTCGTCCAGGCCGGTGAGCATCCGGGAGACGGTGCTCTTGTGCAGGCCGACGAGCTCGGAGATCTCCGTGACGCCCAGGAGGGATCGCTTGGCGACGGAAAACGCTTCGAGGACCGTCAGACCGTTAAGCAGCGATGCTGCCGCCCCTTGCGGTTTGTCGGTGGTGGTTTGTGGGTCCAGCATGAGTTCTCCCTCTTCGGGCGCTAAGCGCAATCTTCGTAGCAGCCATCGTACGGCGTGCCCATTCCACCCTGCGCCGGAGGACGGGTCACACCTGTCCCGGCACCCCGCTGGCGCGTCCCAGGAGATCCCGCGGCCGCGCTGTGGCATGAGGATATGCCTAGGCCACGACGTCGACGGC
This sequence comes from Pseudarthrobacter sp. 01T43, assembly GCF_056398665.1. Lineage (NCBI taxonomy): Bacteria > Bacillati > Actinomycetota > Actinomycetes > Micrococcales > Micrococcaceae > Pseudarthrobacter > Pseudarthrobacter sp. 01T43. Next base: position 20,948 of record NZ_JBFTPV010000022.1, read on the forward strand.
GACAGCCGGCACCGCTGAGGGGTGCCGGCTGTCGTCGGGTCAGCCCGGGGATGCCGGACCGCGGGGCTCCGAGAGTACGGTGCGGCTTAGGCCGGATCCGCGGGGCACGCCACCTCGGGCTGGGGATCCGAGAGGGTCTTCGGGACCGTGTCCGCGAACTGCGGGAGGCGGTTCAGGTAATCCACCACCGAATCCGTGGACTCCACGTCACCGAACTTGTTGTCGATGTCGTAGAGGTTCCACTGCACGACGCCCGGGACGCGGTCGCCGATGGTCTCCCTGGGGATGATCGGGCGGAAGCCCTTCGCGATCGCGTCCTCGACGGTGTGGCGCACGCACCCGGCCGCTGTCGCACCGGTCACGATCAGGGTGTCGATGCGGTTGGAGGTCAGGAAGAGCTCGAGGTTCGTCCCCGGGAACGCCGAGGCGCGATTCTTCTCGATTACGACCTCGCCTTCCGCGGGAGCAATGCGGTCGTCGATCTGCGCCCAGTAGGAATCCGCCGGAAGGGTCTCCGTGGGGATCTTCGAGTACCACAGGCCCATGTCGTTCGTCCCGGAGGTGGCGTCGCGGTTGCGGTACACGTTCGTGGTGTAGAAGACCGGGACACCCTTGGCGCGCGCAGCCTCGTTGATCCGCTGGACGTTCGGGATGATCTCCTCCATGCCCGGGCAGCTGAACGGGTGGCCCGGACGGGTCCAAGCGTTCGCGAGGTCGATGTGGATGACGGCGGGGCGGTTGCCGTAGCCGATCCGACGCTTGAAGCCGCGCTCGTTGTAGATGTCCGTGCCTGCTTCGAACGCCTCCGCCAGCACGGCTGCAAGACGGGCTTCGATGTCGTTGAACGTCTCTGTCTCTGCTGTCATGGTTCTCTCCACTCTCTCGGGGACCGGGCTTTTCCTGTCCGCATTTTGTTGCTGTGCCATCACAGTAGTTGCTGTTTGTGCAACGCACAACCCCTATTTGAGATTTGCCGGAATTCGCTTCCAGGCCCCGCGTCGGCCGAGGGACCCAAGGGCCAACGCCCTCCGAAAAGCTTGAACTCGGAGCAATGCGATTTATCCAAAGGCGAGTTGGGGGTCAACCTTTGACCACTCGCAGCATCCGGCCCGCAAGCGAAGGGGACGCCTGAAAAAAAGAACCGCTAGCCATTGCATGTTGCTTCCACGGGAACTACATTGCTTACTAAGCAACTTTGTGATCTATAGCACATTGATTTGCGGTCCAACCCCAGCGGACTCCAACCCGGGGGCTGGCCTAATGGCCGAGAGGCCCACGCAGGCCTTTCCCCTTCAACGCAGTCCTGAGCTCACTTCCGAAAGGACCCCAGCATGAAGCGCATCGGAGTAGACGTCGGCGGCACCTTCACCGACTTGTATTTTTCGGACGACGCCCAGCGCATTGCCGTTGTGGAGAAGGTCCCGTCCACCCCGCACGACCCGTCCGAAGCCGTGATCTCCGGCATCAAGAAGCTCTGTGAGAAGGCCGGTGTCTCGCTTGCGGAGATCGACCAGCTGGTGCACGGGACCACGGTGGCTACGAACACCGCGCTGACGCACACCGGTGCGGAGGTCGGGATGATCACCACGGAGGGTTTCCGGGACATCCTGCACATCGCCCGTCATAAGAAGCCGTACAACTTCTCGCTGCAGCAGGAGTTGCCGTGGCAGACCAAGCCGCTGATCAAGCGCCGCCACCGGCTCACGGTCAAGGAGCGCATCACCGCCCCGAACGGCGACGTCCTGGTTGCCCTGAACGAGGACGAGGTCCGTGAGCGCGTCCTCGAGCTGAAGGCGGCCGGCGTCGAGGCCATCGCGGTCTGCCTGCTGCACTCGTATCTGAACCCCGCCCACGAGCAGCGGATCGGGGAGATCGTCGCGGAGGAATTCCCCGAGGCGTACCTGTCCCTGTCCAGCGAAATCGTCCCTCTGTACCGGGAGTATGAGCGGTTCTCCACCACCGCACTGAATGCCTATGTCGGGCCCCGGGTCTCGAAATACCTATACCGTCTGCAGGAGCAGGCAGAGGGCCTGGGCTACAAGCGGGAGATCCTGCTGATGCAGTCCTCCGGCGGCATGGTGCCGATCAAGGAGGCCGCCAAGCGGCCCGTCACCCTGATGATGTCCGGACCTGTCGGCGGCCTGATCGGCGGCATGTGGGCCGGTCGCCAGTCCGGCTTCGACAACGTCGTCACCCTGGACATCGGCGGTACCTCGGCGGATATCGGTGTGGCCTACCAGGGTGAGCTGCGCATGCGTCACCTGCTGGACACCAAGATCGGCGATCACCAGGCCATGGTCCCCATGGTGGACATCGACACCATTGGTGCCGGCGGCGGTTCCATCGCTTACGTCGACGCCGGGGGTGTCTTCCGCGTCGGTCCCCAGTCGGCGGGAGCTGTCCCGGGCCCGGTCTGCTACGGCCGCGGCGGCACGGAGCCGACATCGACCGACGCCCAGGTGCTGCTGGGCCGCATGCGCCCTGACCGTGTCCTGGCAGGCTCAGGAATGGACATGGATCTTGAGGGCGCCCGGAAGGCGATGGAAGGTCTCGCGGAAAAGCTCAACATGTCCGTGGACCAGGCGGCCCTCGGCGCGCTGCAGATCCAGAAGTTCGGCATGACCCAAGCGATCGAGCAGAACTCCGTACGCCGTGGCTATGACCCGCGCGACTTCACCCTCGTCGCCGCCGGCGGTGCCGGCGCACTGTTCGCCTGCGAGATTGCCGCGGAGCTGGAGGTCCCGAAGGTGCTGATCCCGGCCCACCCCGGCATTATGGCCGCCACCGGTCTGCTGGCCACTGACGAGAAATATGAGTTCGTCGCCACCCGGCGGTTCACGTTCGCCAACGCGGACTCTGCCGCCATCCAGGGCTCCTACGAGCAGTTGGAGCGCGAGGCCAACGCCCAGCTCGACGCCGAGGACGTCCCCGCCGAACGGCGCAAGCTCGACTGGCTCGCCGATGCGCGCTACGAGGGTCAGGGATACGAGATCCGCTTCACCGCCCCCGCCGGCCCCGTCAACCAGGCCTGGCTGGAAAAGGCCGAGGCAGCCTTCCACGACGCCCACTTCGAGGAATACGGCCACCGCTTCAAGAACGGCACCGTGGAAGTCATCAACATCCGGGTCGAGGCCAGCGCCGTGATGGATGAGCTGCCCACGCCGGAAGCGATCAAGTCCGGTTCCCTCAAGGAGGCCCTGGTCGAAACCCGCCCGGTGACCTTCGAACAGGACGGCAAGCCGGTCACCCTGGACACCGGCTTCTACGACCGCGACAGGATGGGGGTGGGAATCACCTTCACCGGCCCCGCCATCATCGAACAGTACGACTCCACCGTCGTCATTCCCCCGGGATTTTCCGGAGCGGTGGACCCGGCCGGCAACCTCGTCATCGACTGCCCGGCCGCCGCCCAGAGCGCCGAGAAACTGGCCACCCCGATCCTGATGCGCGTGATCGGCGGCGCCCTGAACTCTGCGGCCAAGGAAATGGCCTCGGTGCTGTTCCGCATGGCTTACTCCTCGATCATCCGCGAGTCCGAGGACCTCGGCGCAGGCCTGTTCGACAAGGACGGCAACGTGCTGGCCGAGTCCGACTCCACGCCCATGTTCATGGGCTCAATGCCCAAGATCGTCAAGGGCGTGATCTCGGTCCTCGGCGACGACATCCACGACGGTGACATCATCCTGCACAACGATCCATATCTGGGCGCCACGCACTCCCCCGACGTGGCGATCATCGAACCGATCTTCCACGACGGGGAACTCGTGGGCTTCGCCGGAGCCTCCGGCCAGCTGATCGACAATGGCGGCGCATACTCCGGACTGATGGTGGACATCCAGGACATCCAGTCCGAGGGCACCATTTTCCGGGCGGTCAAGATCTCCGAGAAGGGCGTCCGCCAGGAATCGCTGATCCGGCACATCCTCAACAACACCCGGACACCCACCTCCAACGAGGGCGACTTCCAAGCCATGATCGCCGCCTGCGAGTTGGCCAAGACCCGCTACACCGCCCTCATAGAGCGCTACGGTTTCGGCGCGGTCCGCGACGCCGGCCAGAGCTGGATCGACTACTCCGAGCGGATGCTGCGCCAGGAAATCGCCAAGATCCCCGACGGCGTCTACGAGACCGAGGTCGGCTACCTTGACGACGACGGCCGCAACTATGGCAAGAAGCTGCCGATCGTCGTGAAGGTGATCGTCGAGGGTGATGAGATCACGTACGACCTGACCGGGTCCTCTGAACAGGTGCCGACCGCCTACAACTGCGCCTTCGAGGGCACCACCGTCTCGGCGTTCACGTTCATCACCCGGATGATATTCCTGGACGAGGTCGCCTTCCCGGTGTTCGTGCCCCAGAACGAGGGCATGCTCAAGCCGCTGAAGGTGATCGCCCCGGAGGGCACCATCTTCAACCCGAAGTACCCGGCTGCGACTTTCTCGCGGTTCTCCCAGGTGCAGCGGGCCGTCGACCTGGCCCTGCGGGCCCTCGCTCCGGTCATTCCCGAACGCGTCACCGCCGGCAACTCCGCCCACATCCACTTCATCTCCTACTCCGGATGGGACGAGAAACAGGGCGAGTACTGGGTCTACCTCGAGGTCAACGAGGGCTCCTACGGCGGACGCGCCACCAGCGACGGGCCGGACTCCGTGGACAACCTCATCGCCAACACCCGCAACAACCCGATCGAGGAGCTCGAGTGGCGGTTCCCGATGCGCACCGACCGCTACGAACTGCGAACCGAACCGGCGGCGGCCGGTGAATTCCGCGGCGGCATCGGCATCGTCCGGGAGAACACCTTCCTGACCGACACCGCGATCACCTGCGAGGGTGAACGCCACGAGTCGGACGTGCCATGGGGAGCCTTCGGCGGCCAAGACGGCCTCAACGGCTCGCTCGTGAAGAACCCCGGCCGGGCGGGCGAGGAGTCCTGGCCGTCCAAGGTCACCGGTCGTCAGCTGCTGGCCGGCGACTCCCTCCAGATCACCGTACCCAGCGGTGGCGGCTTCGGTGACCCGCACAAGCGGGACCCGCTGAAGGTCCTCGAGGACGTACTGGACGGCTTCACGACCGCCGAGGCGGCCGCCCGCGACTACGGCGTGGTCCTCAAGGAGGTCAACGGCCAGCTCACCGTCGACCTGGAGGCCACCGCCGGACGCCGCAAGGTTTTGGTCTCCGAACTCAGCCCCGCAAGCTGATCCCGGAGCAGCAGTGAGGGGGCGGTCTGGAGGCCAGTTAGCGACTCTGGCCTCCAGGCCGCCCCTATTCCGTACGTATCACATTCCCATCACACCACCCCACCTATCCCCGTGAATTAGGAACCGTTATGTCCACTGCCCCAACCTTTCAATTTGTCGAGTCTGATGTCACGCCCAAGGACGTCCGGCTGGCCACTTGGATTTGCTTCTTCGCCTGGACCTTCGCTGTTTATGACTTCGTCCTGTTCGGCAACCTCCTGCCGGTGCTGGCCGCAGACCTCGGCTGGAGCCCGGCCCAGTCCACGGGGATCAATACCTGGGTGACCGCCGGCACTGCCCTCGTGGCCTTCGCGATCGGCCCGATCGTCGACCGGATTGGCCGCCGCAAGGGCATCCTGATCGCCGTCATCGGTGCCGCCGTCGCCTCGCTGCTGACCGCCACGGTCGGCTGGGTTGTGGGCCTCGCTGCAGGCCTGGGAATCGTCTTCCTGGTCCTCGTGCGTTCACTGGCCGGCCTCGGCTACGCCGAACAAGCCATCAACGCGGCCTACCTTAACGAAATGTTCGCTCACCAAAGCGACCCCGCCAAGGCTCGCCGCCGCGGTCTCATCTACTCACTCGTCCAGTCGGGCTGGCCGGTCGGCTCCGTACTGGCTGCCGGGTCGGTCTACCTGCTGTTCCCCATCGGCGGGTGGGCGCTCTGCTTCGCTGTGGCCGCCATCCCCGCCGTCTTCATCGTCATCGCCGGACGTTGGCTCAAAGAGAGCCCCCAATTCGGCCACCGTCACCAAATCGACAAGATGATCAAGCACGGCCGGGTGGAAGAGGCGCAGCAGCTCGGTAACAAATACGGAATCGATGTCTCGGAGAAGGCCAGCCCGCTCGTCTCGGTCTTCCGCGGCGAATCGCTGCGGTCCACCCTGACGATCGGCGGGGCCTTCCTCCTGAACTGGCTGGGGGTCCTTTCATTTGCGATCCTCGGCACGTCGCTGCTTACGGCACCGGACGGTAAGAACGTCGAATTCGACAACGCGCTGCTGGTCCTCATCATTTCCAATGCGACGGCCTTCGCCGGGTACCTGTTCCACGGCTGGTTGGGCGACCGGATCGGGCGCCGCAACGCGATCGGAATCGGCTGGATCCTGTGTGCCGTCTCCTTCTTCACCATGCTTCAGGCCCCGAACGGGAACTTCCCGCTCATCATCGGGCTCTACAGCGCCGGGCTGTTCTTCCTCATCGGCCCCTTCTCCGCCCTGCTGTTCTTCACCGGCGAAAGCTTCCCCGTCCACACCCGGGCAACGGGCAGCTCCATCATCAACGCCTCAGGCCAAGTCGGTGCGATCGTCGGCGGACTATTGATCACCGCCACCCTCGGCGCCGGCGCCGGCTGGATCAACGCCACCCTCTGGTGGGGTGTCATCCCCATCCTGGCCTCCGGACTGCTGATCTTCGCCGCCCGCAACGTCGACCCCAGCAAGGTCCGCAAGGACTGACAGGACAGGACCCCCGCACCACAAACACCACCCACCCGGCGAGAAACTCCTGGCCCCCAGAGAGTTCTCGCCGGGCGGATGACTTTAAAGCCGTGTCCAGGAACCAGAGACTCCTCTGGCGCCGGAGTGTAAGCAAGAGTAGCGTCGATTGCAGATTCTAGAGGCGACGTGCAGCAGCGTGCCCGGGGGGGGGGAAGGCATACTGGCGCAAAGGTTCTTAAGGGGCCGGGATGGCTGGATGGAATTCCGACACGGGCGCCGGCCCGCTGGGGGCCGGGGCGGTCACTTTGGTGGAGGGGTCCTCGTTCTGCATCTCCTTCGCGAACGGGGACATCCATCCCGAACATCCGCACGGTGTTTTCGTCCTCGATACCCGGATCCTGTCCGGCTGGAGGCTGACTATTAACGGCCAGCCCCTGGAGCCGCTGGCGGCGGAGACGAAGGAGCCGTACCGGGCACTGTTTGCAGCCCGCGCTCCCCGCCTGGACGGGTATGCGGACAGCCCGCTGATCGTGGAACGGCTGCGCGAGGTGGGGGCCGGCATCCAGGAGCAGATCACCATCCGCAATTACTCCCTGAAGCCAGCCGAATGTGTGATCTCCCTGCGGATTGAGGCGGATTTCGCGGATCTTTTCGAGGTGAAGGAGGCGCGGATCCAGCGGCGCTGGGAGGAAACCCGCCAGCCGGGCAGCGACACGCTGACCATCCGGGCCGTCTGGCAGGAGGTCAGGAAGGACGTCGTGATCCAGGCGCCCGGAGCAGACATTTCGCCGGAGGGCCTCACGTACCTCGTGTCCGTCCCGCCGCACGGACAATGGAGCACCGTCCTGACCGTAACACCCGGTGTCGAGGGAACCAGCCCCGAAGCGACCTTCGGCCGTTCTGAGGGGGACGGCCTATCTCCGCGGGACCGCCGCCACAGGGAGTGGGTGGCGAAAATTCCCTTGCTCCAGATGGGTAACCGGTCGATTGAACGGACGCTGCGGCGCAGCTATGACGATCTGGGCGCCCTCCGCATCGAGGACCCGGAGCATCCCGAACGGGTCGTGGTTGCTGCCGGTGCGCCCTGGTTCATGACACTCTTCGGCCGGGACTCGCTGTGGGCCTCGGAAATGGCACTGCCCGTGGACCCCTCTCTGGCCCTGGGGACGCTGCAAACACTGGCGGACCACCAAGGTACCGTCGTGGATCCGATGAGCGAGGAAGAGCCGGGCAAGATCCTGCACGAGGTCAGGTTCGATGTCTCCACCGGCCTGGCCTTGGGCGGTAAGTCCGCCTACTACGGCAGCGTTGATGCGACACCGCTGTTCGTGAGCGTGCTGGGAGCAGTGAGCCGTTGGGGATTCGCCAAAGACACCATCGCCGCGCTGCTGCCGCACGCGGACCGTGCCCTGGACTGGATCCGGGACTACGGGGACAAGGACGGTGACGGATTCGTCGAGTACCAGCGGCTCAACGATCAGGGCCTGATCAACCAAGGGTGGAAGGACTCCTGGGACGGCATAAACTTCGCGGACGGAACCCTGGCGGAGCCGCCCATTGCACTGTGCGAGGTGCAGGCCTACGTCTACGCGGCGTACATGGCGCGCGCCTGGATGGCGTACGACGCCGGCGACGCGGCCTTGGCGGACGAGCTCGCGGACCGGGCGGCGCAGTTGAAGAAACGGTTCAACGAACAGTTCTGGATGCCCGAACACGGGTACTACGCCATCGCCCTGGACCGCGACAAGCGGCCCGTGGACTCGTGCGCTTCCAACATGGGCCACTGCCTCTGGTTGGGCCTCATGGATGAGGACAAGGCCCCGCGGGTGGCTGAACGGCTGATGTCCCCGGAGATGTTCAGCGGTTGGGGTGTGCGGACACTGGCAACCGACATGGGCGCCTACAACCCGGCGAGCTATCACAACGGCTCCGTCTGGCCCCACGACAATGCGATCATCGCGACCGGCCTGCTCCGCTACGGCTTCGTAGAAGAGGCGCAACGCATTTCCACCGCCCTGCTGGAAGCGGCCGAATACTCCGGAGGCCGGCTGCCGGAGCTCTTCTGCGGCTTCAGCCGGGACCAGTTCGCAGAGCCCGTGCCCTATCCGACAGCGTGCTCGCCGCAGGCCTGGGCGGCGACCGCACCGATTCTGCTGGTAACGAGCCTGATGCGCTACGACACCCATGTATCCCGCGGCAGCCTCTGGATGGACCCTGTGCTCCCGGAATCCTACGGCGACCTGCACATCACCAATGCGCCCCTGGCCGGCGGCAGGATCACCATCGATATCGCCAATTCAGTCCCGGCAGTCCAGGGGCTGCCCGAAGGAATGGTTTTTCACCGCGGGCACCGGCCGTGGATGACTGAACTCGTGGAGCAGGCCGGCCGGCACCCCAAGTCTCAATAGGCGGCAGGTCCGCAAGCAATCCCTAACGGGGGCTACGCCGGGCGAAGTCGCGGGCGAGGTCTTCCATAAAGGCGAACTCCACGCCGTCATGGGACTGGATGTGGTCAAAGAGCCGTTCCAGCATGAACAGGTTCTGCGGTTTGCCCGACACATCGGGGTGGATGGTGATGGGGAAAACGGCATAGTCCATTTCGCGGTATACCCAGTCGAACTGGTCGCGCCAGAGCTGTTCGACGTCCCGCGGAGACACGAATCCGTGGCTGTTGGGGCTGGACTTGATGAACATCATCGGCGGCAGGTCGTCGAGGTACCAGGAGGCCGGGATCTCGATCAGGTCCGTCTCCTGGCCGCGCACCAGCGGCTTCATCCACTCCTTTGCGGACCCGGCGTCGTAGTCGATCTTGGTCCAGGAGTCCCCGACCCGCACATAGTAGGGGGTGAAATCGTTGTGCATCAGGGAGTGGTCATAGAGGAACCCGCGTTCAAGCAGGATCTCGTTGGTCACCGGGGAGAACTCCCACCATGGCGCCACGTAGCCCACCGGCTTCCGCCCGGAACGCCGCTCGATGAGGTCGGTACAGTAGTCAAGGACGTCGGTTTCCTGCGCGCGGCTCATGGCGATCGGGTTCTCGTGGCTGTAACCATGCACCCCGATTTCGTGTCCGGCGGCCACGACGGCGTCGAACTGCTCCGGAAATGTCTCGACTGAGTGTCCCGGCCAGAACCAGGTCACCGGCATCTCCCGGCGCTGGGCGAGTTGAAGCAGCCGCGGCACACCGACTTCGCCGGCGAACAGGCCCCTGGAAATGTCGCCCGGGGAATTCTCCCCGCCGTAGGAGCCCAGCCAGCCGCCGACGGCATCGACGTCGATGCCGACCGAGACGTAGATTTTCTTGGGCATAATCTCTCCTCTGCTTGCTGCGGGTGTTTTTAGCGGTAGGTTGCGAACGCTTCCGGGAATTCTTCCGGCGCGGTGCCGTAGGAGAGCAGGACAGCGGTAAGAATGCGCGCCTGGAAGGGGTTGAGGTCCCCCGACGGGACGGCGCCGGCCGCCACCAGATCGATGCCGCCGCCGTTGCCGTAGGTCGGTACCACAGGTCCCCAGGGCGCCCGGGTGCTGAGCACAACGACGCAGCCTTTCTCCGTCGCCCGCTTCGCGGCCTCGGCGAACCCCGGTCCAGCGTTACCGACCCCGGTACCGGCCAGCACGACTGCGCGGCTTCCGAGCTGGACGGCGTGGTCCAGCAGGTCCGGCGTCGCGCCGGGGTAAGCGGTGACGATTTCCACTCTCGTGTCATCGAACGCGGCCGGCGGGGTCGGCAGCGGCGGGTAGCGGCAGGGCGTGGCCGTGACCACAAGCCGGTCACCAGCCATGTGGGCCACCGTGGTGCCGCCGCCGAAGGGGTTGCCTGCGGTGGTATGTACCTTGCGGGCGCCGCGGGCGGAACGGATCGTTCCGTTGAAGCAGATCAGTGCTCCGGTCCCGCGCAAATGCTCGTCGGCCGCTGCCCGTACCGCCTCCGCGACGTTGCGCGGACCGTCTGCGTCCGAGGTGTCGGCGGTGCGCTGGGCACCGGTGAGCACCACAGGCTTGGGGGATGCATGCACGAGGTCGAGCAGGAATGCCGTCTCCTCCAAGGTATCCGTGCCGTGGGTGACCACCACGCCGTCCGTTCCGGGATCGGCGAGGGCCTGCCCGACCGCCTCGGCAATCCGGCGCAGGTCGGCCAGGTCGAGCCGGTAACTGCCAGTGGTCAGAACGTCGCGTGCGTGGACCGTGACGTCACCGTAATGCGACGGGACCAGTGCGGCCGAGGCGTCGCTAGCCACAGCCCCCCGGATGCCGTGGCTGCGCGAGGCGATGGTGCCGCCGGTGCCCAACAGCTGGATGTGTGCCATTGTGCGCCTCCTTTTCGAACGGGACGGTCCGAAGGAGCGGACCATCCCTGCAGAGAGATGCAACCGCTGGTCCAATGTAATTCACATCACGCCAATGAAAGCAAGGGCTTCGGCTAGGTCCCGCCGGTTGGCTGCGGACCTAGCCGAAGCGCAGTTCCCTGAAACGGGGCCCGGACTCAGCGTCCAGGCACCGCTTGTGAGGCTACTGCGCGCGCGGGCACTGCGGGCATGGGGTCGTCGTGGTACCGGCGCAGAGGCCGTCCTGCGGTCTCAGGTATGAGGAAGGTGGCGACGAGGAACGATACGACGGCGATAGCTGCGACATAGATGGCGGGGGCGAGCGAGTATCCGGTCCCTGCAACAAGCCACGTTGCCAGGAAGGGTGCGGTACCGCCGAACACCGCGTAGGTGATGTTGTAGCAGGTGCCCGATGCTGCGAAGCGTACGTCGGTGGAGAACATTTCCGACATCAGGACCGAGGTCACCACATTAGCGGTCACGGCACCGACCCCGATGAGCAGTTGGCTGGCAACGGCGGTTGCGAACGTTCCCTGCTCGGCGATCATGTACGCCGGAATGGTGAGAATGGCGAGGAGACCGGCTGCGGTCTGCATGGTGCGGCGGCGTCCGATGCGGTCCGAGACACGGCCCATGACGGGGGCCAGCGCCGTCGCGAGGGTCAGCGAGATCAAGCTCGAGAACAGTGCGAGGTGCTGGGGCAGGCCGACCACCTTGATCAGGAAGGTCGACATGTACGTGGAGTAGATGTAGAAGGAGAGTGCCGTGAGCATCACGAACCCGCCCAGGCGCAGCATCGCCGGCCATTGGGTGCGGAAGACGGCCCCCAGGGACGGGGCGGGCCGGGAGGCGGAATCATCGATCATGGCTTGGAACTCAGGGGACTCGTGGAGCTTGGCGCGGATGTAGAAGGCAATCAGGCCCATCGGCACGGACAGCAGAAAGAGGATGCGCCAGCCCCAATCACCCATGGCCGCGGCCGGGAGGAAGAAGCTGAGCAGCGCCCCGAGTCCAGCGGCGAGGGCGAACGAGGAGAACGTCGCCGCCGACATGGCGGACGAGTAACGGGCCCTGTGCTTGTCGGGGCTGTGCTCGACGACATAGATAGTGGCGCCCGCGTATTCTCCGCCGGCGGAAAAGCCCTGCAAACACCGGGCAAGCACCAGCAGGACGGCAGCCCAAATACCGATCGTCTCGTGGCTTGGGATGAGGCCGATTGCGGCCGTAGACCCGGACATCAGCAGGACGGTCAGCACCAGGATCTTTTTGCGTCCAAGGCGGTCGCCCAGACGTCCGAAGAAGATCCCGCCCAAGGGCCGCAGCGCGAACGCCACAGCAAACACGGCGAATGTCTCGAGCAGACCTGTGACCGGATCCTTGGATGCGAAGAACGTAGCGGCAATGTGGGTTGCCATGTAGCCGTAGATGGCAAAATCGAACCACTCCACCACGGTCCCGGCAAAAGAGGCCCGCACCACTTTACGCAGGCGCTCCGGGCTCACCTTCTCCAGTGAATTGTCTGCAAGATCGCGTTCCATGTTGTCTCCATTCAGGGGATGGCACCAAGACCGCGCCGGGCTTCACTTCCAGCCCAGCCCACCGGGAAGTGCCTGGCGAATATGATCCAGATCACCGTTGATCACACAACAACATATTTCCTTTAGTAGCAACAGTCAAGGATTTTGTCTTTATTACTGCTGTGATAAAGGGAGGCCTTCGGGGACTCTGCAGCACCAGTTGGCGATGCTGTCAGGGACGGGCGACGGCGGCCCTTTCTCGTCCGCGACGCTCAGTTCCGCATCGGTGACGCGCAGATCAACGTAGTGGACGCCGTTCCAGATCTTCGCCTGCGCGTGGGTGGGCGCGGGGGCCGGCCTGCTCCCCCGGCGGGTGCGGGGCAAGGCCGAGCTGTGGATGCTGTGCGGCTACGGCATCGTGGCGTGCTACCTGTTCGGCCTGCTGACCAACCTGTGGTTCTGGCCCTTCGCGGTGGGCGCCGGCACCGGCATCCCCTACCTGCCCGGCGCGCCGCTGGACACCAACCTCAGCAGCTTCCTGCTCTACTCGCTGGTGACGTCGACGGCGGGCGGAAGTGCGGGTGGGCGGGCCACGCAGACCCAACCCGCTCAGGACAGGGACAAGTTTCAAGTCCGGGCCTGAGACACCCGCGATCATGGTCCCTGACGGAGGAGTCCCGTGGGCCGTGCCGCATGCAGTGGGCTGAATCGACGTCGCCTTGAACGTCATAGTGGGAGGATCCCTAGGATTCGCAATTTCCCGTGGATAGTCTGGGACAGGACGCCACCCAATGGAGGGTCAGTGAGAATGTGATCGAAGCAGTTGCTGCCGTAATCGGCCGGAACAACGTCACTATTTCCGGGCGGGATGATGGGCCTGTGATGATGTTTGCCCACGGTTTTGGCTGCGATCAGGCGATGTGGCAGAAGCTGCTGCCCAATTTCGTTGATGATTACCGGCTGGTGCTTTTTGATCATGTTGGTGCAGGACACTCCGACATCAGCGCCTATGACTGGGAGAAGTACGGGTCCCTGAATGGGTACGCGTCGGATCTGCTGGAGATTTGCGCCGCCCTTGAACTTGAGGACGTTATCCTGGTGGGCCACAGTGTCAGCACGATGATCGCCGTGATCGCCGCGGTGCAGGAGCCCAACCGTTTCTCCCACCTGGTCCTGCTTGCTCCTTCACCCCGTCACACGGATGACCCGTACGACGGCTACGTGGGCGGGTTTTCGCGGGAAGACATCGAGGGCCTGCTGGCATCTCTGGACAGAGACTATTTCGCCTGGGCCGCGGCCGTGGCCCCCATGGTTATGGGCAACCCGCAGGAGCCGGAATTAGCGGAGGACCTGCGTGTCAGCTTCTGCCGGACAAATCCGACCATCGCACGGCACTTCGCCGGGGTAACTTTCTTTTCCGACACTCGCCCTGAACTGAAAAAGTTGCGCACCAGCTGCCTAATTCTGCAGTGCTCCGACGATCGGCTTGCCCCGCCGGAAGTGGGCGCCTACCTGCACAAGAATCTGGAACACAGCACCCTGGTGCAGCTTCAGGCCACCGGGCACTGCCCCCACGTCAGCGCTCCAGGGGAAACCGCCCAAGAGATTCGGCATTACCTCGACACCCGTTCGTAACAGGCGCTGCTGGCCCATCCCCCGCTCGACTTTACAGCCTTCCTTAATCAGGGACCCTGGGCCGGTCTGCTCCTCCGGCGGCTGCGGGCAAAGCCGAGCTGTGGATGCTGTGCGGCTACGGCATCGTGGCGTCCTACGTGTTCGGCCTGCTGACCAACCTGTGGTTCTGGCCGTTCGCGGTGGGCGCCGGAACCGGCATCTCCTACCTGCCCGGCGCACCGACCTCAGCAGCTTCCTGCTCTGCTCGCTAGTGACCTCGACGGCGGGGTGGGACACCCTGCGGGCCGTCACCACCATCATCGGAATCGCTGTGGTGGGCCGGGCCATTCTCGCCGCCCTCCGGCGGGTAAAACCGGTCTCCAGCGCTGGCGGGCACGTCCGCAGGCCCACTCCAACGAGGCCAGGGACCGGCTTCGACTCAAGGTCTAAGGACACCGCCGGGAGACCCCACCTCACGGTGTGGGCCTCCGCGCCGGTTCCGTCCACTTCTCCTGGTGCCTTATCGAACCAATTCGCGCGTCAGCCCAAAAGGGACCTGGTCTGAGAGTGCAGCTGTATAGCTTCCGGCCCGGTTGCGCGTGACCAAGATCCCGTGCCTGCCGGTCAGCATCGCGGTTTCCTGCAGGTGCTTGACGGCGGTCTCGAGCCGTTCATCAAGGGCTTCGCGACTGGTCACATGAATATCAATGGGCGCAATAGTGGACTGCATTATTCTCCTTGAGAGGGGTATGGATTGTTTTTGGCGTCTGTGCGCAGGTCGTGACCGGTTGGGGTGCCGAAGGTCATTTGGAGCGGTTATGGCGGCTGACCCGGCCGTTCCCGGGCAGACACGTGAAAAAGGCGGGCTGCTGGACGGGCGCAAACGGGACCACGAGCCATTGGCCGCCATAGAATTCCACATACGAATCTGAGGGGCAATCGGCATAGGCTTCTTCGCGTGTCATTTCAGTCTGCCTTTCTCGCCAAATAGGGCTGTTGGGGAGGTACCGCCGGCGGGGTGCTGGCCATGACCCTGGGACTACAATCTGTCCCTATCAGTGTGGAATGTGTCATATGCACTGCACATCCGTGACCATCACGGATTTCTCCACGGGAACAGGGTGGGAGTCAGTACGGAAGGATGTCCGGGGCTTGTCGTCCATGGGCCAGAATCTTTGCGAGCGGCCGTGAAAACTTTCCGTGATCAGCCGCTAGAGTGCCAGCAGGCACCTTTACTGGCGACCCGTGGGCAGAACGTAATGGCTGTCGAGAGAGACAGGTCGGATTGGTGGCGCTTTGAAGTGCACACCCGTCTCTTTAGCTTCGGGCGGCCACCGACGTGAGAATCGGTGGCGCCGCTCTTTCCGGACTTTGCGGTTCTACAACGGGGACTCGACATCCGCCAGTTGCGGAGAGATTCTAAACATAGGGGCAGAGCAATGCGGCTTTACTCCAGGCGCGCGCATGATGCGTTACTGATGAAGTTCAAACGAGCCGGATGTGCGCACCGAGACTGGTACCGGACAAGGGCCTCCGGTTGATTGTGGCGTTGACCTGCCCCACTCGGGTTCAGAGAGGAATCCATCAATGCCGGCAGACTATACAGAACGGAAATCCGGGTCGGTCCGTGATCGGGGCATTACCTCCAGAGAGTGGGAGGTACTTCAGGCCGTTCTCGACCATCTGACGAACGGCGAGATCGCTGCGGCCTTAAGTATCAGCGTGCGCACGGTCGAGAGTCATGTCTCGAATCTCCTGACGAAGTTCGAAGTCCCTGACCGCTCGGGTTTGGTGGCTGCTGTGCGCGCTCACCAATCCGCTGATCCAGTGCGTATTGAGGCTCCCCCGTCACTGCTTCGCATGGCCAACGCAGACGAGTTCGTGGGCCGTGGTCCGGAGCTTCAAAAACTGCACAACGAGTGGAGGTCGGTACAGGGAGGCGCCCAGCGTCTTGTGCTGGTCTCGGGCGACGCAGGTATTGGAAAAAGCAGGTTGGTTGCAGAGTTCGCGCGGCAACTATTAGTCGATAACCAGGTACTGGTGCTGCATGGACGCTGCGATGAAGACGTGGCAGGCCCATTTGAGGCTGTCGGACAGGCCCTCGCACCCTATCTCCGTGCCTGTGATCCGGATCGCCTTGCGGCGGAACTCGGTGAGCTGGCTGAAGACTTAAGCAGAATCGTCCCAAATTCCGGCCTTCGTTTACCAAGGGTCCCTGTTGACGCATTGCGGGCAGATCCGCACTTTATCCGTTCGCGGTTGTTCGAGGCCGTCACCCGGGTTTTCCGTCAGGCCTCGATGTCTTCTCCGTTGCTGTTCGTAGTTGATGATTTGCACTGGGCCCCAGAGCCGACCCTCCTTTTGCTCAGGCACCTGATGCAGGAGGAGTCGCTAAAGCGCACCATGATTATCTGCACTCTTCGCCCGAAATATTCTTCAGACGCCTTAGTCGATTTCCTGGGGGAGGTGCGCCGGGAGGCAACGCCGGTTCAAATTGAGTTGAGTGGATTGCATCGGCTCGAGGTTGCTCAACTCTTTGGAAGAGACGATGGGTCGCCCCTGTCACCGGTCGACGTCTTCGCCGAACGCCTGGCCTATGACATTTACTCGGAAACCCGGGGAAACCCATTGTATGCCCGAGAGCTGATCCGAAGCCTCGGGGAAGATAGCGGACTGAGATCGGCGGGTACAGCAGATGTACCTCATGGAGTGAAGGACATCGTTGCGGCGCGCGTTCGGCGGCTTAGCCAAGAGACGCAGACGTTGTTAGGGATGGCTGCTGTCTTAGGTCAGACATTCGAACTTGGCGTGTTGCAACGACTCGCTGAAGCAGACGATCAGTCTCTCCTGGAGGGAGTGGAGGAAGCAATGCAGGCACAGCTTTTGTACGACGTCACAGCCGCTTCTCCCGACGCTGTGGAACGTTATGAGTTTGTGCATGCCATTGTGCGTAAGGCAATCATTGAGAGCGTATCGCCGGCCCGGGTGCGTCGAATACATGCCGCAGCTGCCGCAGCTTTGGAGCAGTTGTATTCTCACAACTTGGAGGAGCGGGCAGATGAGATCGCACGGCACCTTGTTCAAGCGGGTCCGATTTCAGATAGGCAGAATATTCTGCGGTATCTCACCATGGCTGGCCGGGCCGCCCTGAGCAGTTCCGCGGCGGAAGAGGGGCTGCGCTATCTGAATCAGGCCATGGTGATCGTGGATACTGCCGACGCTTCTGACCGGGCGGAATTGTGGTTCCAGCGCGGTTTGGCGTTGAGGATGATAGGGCGTTGGCCGGAGTCGGTGGCCTCGTTGCGTAAAGCCCTGAACATCTATGCGGAAGTGGGTGATCTTAGAGCCATTTCCCGCACGAGCTGCGAGGCAACGTACACCATGTTTTGGTTTTTCCGGATGCCCGAAGCCCTCGAGTTGGCTGCTTACGGACTGAAGATGCTTGACGGTCACGAAAGCGCAGAACGGGGAAGGCTGCTGGGCGCGTTGTCTTTCGCCCAGGCCTGGAGTGGTGAGTACGACGCAAGCATGAACACTCTCGACGAAGAGTTCGGCATTGCCTCCCGGCTCGAAGATACGGAGCTCCGCGGACATGCCCTGGCCATGCGCGCGATGCAGCTTCCCGCGTTCCTTGAGCACAAGGAAGCAGTCTCGGCAGGATATGAGGCGCTGGAGATACTCCGCGGCTCCGACGATGTCTGGACCTTGACGAGCATGCTCGGCTTCTTGAACTACACACTCGTTGGCTTGGGTCGCCTGGAGGAGGCCCGCGCGGTAGGCGCTGAACTTGCCCCGCTCGCGGTCCGGGTAGGGAACTACGCCGCCCAGCAGCAGCACACCCGCATGAACGCCATGGTCGAATTCTTCCAGCAGGGAAGCCCCGTCGCCCTGGAGAAATTCGCCCGGAAGGACCTCGCATTCTGCAAGGCCGTCGGACTCGCAACACCTGAGCATTCCCTGGCGTGGCTCGGGTTGGCCAAATTCCTCGCCGGGGAATGGGACGAAGCAAAGGAAGCTTACTCAGCCGCGCTGGAAACAGAAGCGGACACAGGAATGGTCGGCTGGGGATGGTMGTCCCTGTTTGAATTGCTCGCCTACATGGGCGATTCCCAAGCTGCCATGGAGTTGCTTGAAAAGCACCGCAACACTTTGCCACACCTGGACCAGGCCAACACCTGCGGCTCCTGGGTCGCTGCCCTTACGGCCGTGGAAGGTTTAGTCGTTCTGGGCGAGCTGGATCAGGCCGCCGCATTACTCCCCGCCATCGAACAATGCATCCAGCGGACGGGCGTCGTCTGCATCGAATTCCGCGGTGGCCGCCTGGTCAAACGGGCCGCAGCCATCGCCGCTGCAGCGGCCGGTGACTGGGCCCGCGCGGAAAAGTACTTCCGGGAGGCCCTCCGTGATGCCGAAACCATGCCCCACGTCGTGGAGCGTGCCCACACCCTGAGATTCCACGGGAAGATGTTCCTGCAGACAGGCGAAACAGCATCCACTGCCCGGGCAACGGCGTATCTGCAGGAGGCGCGCGCTGTCTACGCGAAACTCGGCATGCCCCGCCACGTGGAACTCTGTGACTTGGACATGGCGGATTTACCACCATTCCCCTAACCAGGGAGGCTTTCGCAGCTCAAGGATCGTAGTAGAGGGGACGGCTTTATCTTGTTAACGCAAATAGCCAACATTAGATCGCTCGAACCTGCCTGGTACGTAGGCAGAGCCAGCTGCTCCGCTTCCGGCACACCTGGCGGCATTACATCCTCCGCCAGGCGCAGAAGCCTTAGCACGTAGGTCCGCTCCTGGTTCTCTGGGTGCCCCACGCGGCGCCCATGCTCGTCTGCCGCGCCTTGGGAGGCGCGCTCCGCCCGAGCCAAGGAACCAGCCCCAGCTCACACCTTGAAGTACTTCGCCTCCGGGTGGTGGAACACAAACGCGTCGGTGGACTGTTCGGGGTGCAGCATCAGCTCGTCGCTCAGGACCACACCCATCCGCTCGGGTTTCAGCAGTTCGGTGACCTTGCGGCGGTCCTCCATGTCCGGGCATGCGGGGTAGCCCAGCGAGAACCGTGCACCGCGGTAGTCGAGCTTGAACAGGCCGGCCTTGTCCTTGGGCTCCTCGGCCGCGAAGCCCAGCTCGGAACGGATGCGGGCGTGCCAGAACTCTGCAAGCGCCTCGGTGAGCTGCATGACCAGGCCGTTGAGTTCGTAGTAGTCGCGGTACTGGTTGGCGGCGAAAAGCTTGGACGTCACTTCCTCGATCTTCGAGCCGGCGGTGACCAGCTGCACCGGCAGCACGTCGATCTGTCCCGATTCGCGCGAGCGGACGAAGTCCGCGAGGCACAGGTGCCGGTCCCGGCGCTGGCGCGGGAAGTCGAAGCGCAGCCGGTCGGTGCCGATCGGGCCGCCTGAACCGCCGTCGGGGGCGAGCAGTCCCGCGGTGCCGAGGACGCCGTCGCGGTCTTCCCCGTGGTGCAGCACCACCACCTGCTCCCCCTCGGCGGCCACCGGGAAGTAGCCGTAGGCGACGGACGCGTCGAGCATTCCCTCGCCGAGGATGCGGTCCAGCCAGTACCGCAGGCGCGGCCGGCCCTCGCGTTCCACCAGCTCCTCGTAGGAGGCGCCGTCCTCGCCGCGGCCGGGCTTGAGGCCCCATTGCCCCATGAAGGTGGCGCGTTCGTCGAGGAAATGAGCGTAGTCGTGTAGCGAGACGCCGCGAACGATGCGCGTGCCCCAGAACGGCGGCGAAGGCACCTGGTTGTCGGCGGCGACGTCGGACCGGCCGGGCATTGCCTCCGGCTCGGTCACCATGAACTTTGGGCCCCCTTTGTGGATCCGCTTCTTAAGCGGCGGAAGGCCGACGGCGGCGGGGTCGGCGCCGCGGGCAACCTGCACCAGCGGTTCCATGAGGGCGAGGCCCTCGAAGGCGTCCTTGGCGTACCGGACGGTGCCTTCAAACTGCTCGGCCAGGTCCTGCTCCACGTAGGCTCGGGTGAGGGCTGCGCCGCCCAGGATGATGGGCCACTTCTTCGCGAGGCCGCGGGACTGGAGTTCGGCGAGGTTTTCCTTCATCACCACGGTGGATTTCACCAGCAGGCCGGACATGCCGATCACGTCGGCGTTGTGTTCCTCGGCGGCGGCCATGATCTCGGCGATGCCCTGCTTGATGCCGATGTTGAACACTTTGTAGCCGTTGTTGGTGAGGATGATGTCCACCAGGTTCTTGCCGATGTCGTGCACGTCGCCGCGGACGGTGGCGATCACCATGGTGCCCTTGCCCGAGGAGTCCGATTTCTCCATGTGCGGCTCGAGCAAGGCGACTGCGTTCTTCATCACCTCGGCGGACTGCAGCACGAACGGCAGCTGCATCTCGCCGGCGCCGAAGCGCTCACCGACCACTTTCATGCCTTCGAGGAGCTGGTCGTTAATGATGCCGAGCGGGGACATGCCTTCACTGCGGGCCAGGTCCAAGTCAGCTTCCAGGCCCTTGCCTTCGCCGTCGATGATGCGGCGCTGCAGGCGTTCGCCGGTGGGCAGGGCCGCGAGTTCCGCGGCGCGCTGATCCTTGAGCGCTGCGGTGTCGACGCCGGCGAACAGGTCCAGCATGATGGCCAGGGGGTCGTAGGTGACGTTGCCGTCGGCGTCGTATTCGCGGCGGTCATAGACGAGGTCCAGGGCCACCTTGCGCTGTTCCTCCGGCAAGGAGGCGAGAGGGACGATCTTGGCGGCGTCGATGATGCCGCTGGTCAGGCCCGCCTGGACGGCCTCGTGCAGGAACACCGAGTTCAGGGCCATGCGCGCCGCCGGGTTGAGGCCGAAGGACACGTTGGAGACGCCGAGCGTGGTGTTGATGCCGGGGTACTTGGCGGTGATTTGGCGGATGGCCTCGATGGTTTCGATGCCGTCCCGGCGGGTTTCCTCCTGGCCCGTGGCAATGGGGAAGGTCAGGGCGTCAACGATGATGTCCTCGACGCGCATCCCCCATTCGCCCACCAAGGCGTCGACGAGGCGCGAGGCGATGGCCACTTTGCCCTCGGTAGTGCGGGCCTGGCCCTGTTCGTCGATGGTCAGGGCAATCACGGCGGTGCCGTGTTCCTTCACGAGCGGCATGATGCGGGCGAAGCGGCTGTTCGGGCCGTCGCCGTCCTCGTAGTTGACGGAGTTGACCACCGGTCGGCCGCCGATGAGTTCGAGCCCGGCCCGCAGCACGGGCGGTTCTGTGGAGTCAATGACGAGCGGGAGGGTGGAGGCCGATGCGAAACGTGAGACGACCTCCTTGATGTCGGCCACGCCGTCGCGCCCCACATAGTCGATGCAGACGTCCAGCAGGTGCGCGCCGACTCGGACCTGCTCGCGGGCAATGTCGACGCAGTCGTCCCAGCGCTCCTCCAGCATCGCCTGGCGGAACGCCTTCGAACCGTTCGCGTTGGTGCGCTCGCCGATGGCGAGGTACGCGGATTCCTGGTCGAAATTCACGTGGTGGTAGAGGGACGCGATGCCGGCTTCACGCTCGGTGGGGAGGCGGCTGCCGTCGGCGCCCCTCCCGCCGCTGGTGACCGCGGCGACGGTGCGCAGAGGCGCAAGGCGCTCGACGACGGCGGCCATGTGCTCCGGCGTCGTACCGCAACAGCCGCCCACCAGGCCGAGGCCGAATTCGCGCACGAACTGCTCGTGCGCGGTGGCGAGTTCGGTGGGTGAAAGCGGGTAGTGCGCGCCGTTGGGGCCCAGGACGGGCAGGCCGGCGTTGGGCATGCAGGCGATGGCCACGGAGGACTGCTTGGAGAGGTGGCGGAGGTGCTCGCTCATCTCGTCCGGGCCGGTGGCGCAGTTCAGGCCGATGGCGTCGACGCCGAGCGGCTCGAGGGCGGTGAGTGCGGCGCCGATCTCGGAGCCCATGAGCATGGTTCCGGTGGTCTCGACGGTCACCTCGACGAAGATGGGGAGCCGGATGCCGCGGGTGACGATGGCCTGCTTGCAGCCGTTGACCGCGGCCTTGGTCTGCAGGAGGTCCTGGCTGGTTTCGATGAGGAAGGCGTCCGCTCCGCCGTCGATGAGGCCCTCGGCCTGCAGGGCGAAGGTCTGCTTGAGGTAGTCGTAGGTGGTGTGGCCGAGGCTGGGGAGCTTGGTGCCCGGGCCCATGGAGCCGAGGACCCAGCGCATCCGGCCGTCGGTTTTTTCTGCCGCTTCGGCACGCTCGCGGGCGATTTCCGCACCCTTCCGGGCGAGCTCTTCGATCCGGTCGTCGATGCCGTAGTCGGAGAGGTTGGACCAGTTGGCGCCGAAGGTGTTGGTTTCGACGGCGTCGATTCCGGTCGCGAAGTACGCGTCGTGGATGTCCGCGAGGACGTCCGGCCGCGTGGCGTTGAGGATCTCGTTGCAGCCCTCCAGCCCCAGGAAGTCGTCCTCGAGCGAGAGCTCCCGGCCCTGCAGCATGGTGCCCATGGCCCCGTCGGCAATGACGACCCGGTGGTTCACCGCGTCCAGCAGCTCCTGAGCGCGGACGGGACGGGGAACGGACTCAATATCTAGCGCGAAACGAGGCATTCAAACAGACTACGGCGGGGGGCTGGATCGTTGCGCTGTGTGTCCGTGTACTACGGCGGGGGGGGGTAGTGGGCTTCCCAGGACATTGGTCGACTGGCCACGGACAACCGCTCGGAGTAGTGGGTGGTTAGACGAAGCGCAGTTGGGCGCTCCTTCTTCGGAGTAGGGGGCCGCGCCTCTGAGTTTCCTGCATGCACTCGCGCGTATTGGTTATCCCTTCGAACCAATTTGACTAGCATGTCCCCGCCTGCCGGATCGGAGGTCGCATACGTTGCAATCGTCCATTAGATTTGTCAGGCCGAGCGCCGCCTGGAACGGAAGGACATCTTTCCAGACGGCAAAGCTGCCGATTGCGGCTGCTTCCGAGAAGTCATTGGGAAAGGCACTATCGGAGCTTCGTTTGCCTAACAAATGATACTGCGTCCGTCTGCTAGCCTCCGTAGCGCCCTTTCGTAAAGCTCCAAGAGTGACAAACGCGTTTCGCATAATATGAGTTGGGCGCCAGTTCCACGAACCCCTAGTTTGGGAGAGTGCAGAAAGCCTGGGCCCTTTCGCATGTCAACAAATGGGGGACTTCTTGACCAATCAACCTACCGTCGCACCTACCGTCGAGGATAGGCTACGAGACTTAGAGGCAATGACCGTTCTACCTGGGCACCCTGTTGCTCAGACCCCCCCAAAGGACGTTGCGACGATTGTCCTGTCGTTGATCGCAATCGTGATATCACTCCTTGCACTAGGCGTTCCGTTTTGGATCCAAAGCATGGATGCGAAAAAAGAATTAAATGCTGAGCAGCGGGCGGCAATTGGGCCGGTCTTGGGCGATGTTTCTCTCGCAGAGAATAAACTCTGGAATGCAAAGATGGAGTTAAGTTCCAGTACAGATGCAGCGGACGACGCCTTGAAGGCCAAGGTTGCGGAGCTGCAAGGCGCCTATTTGGAGGCTACCTACCAGGTACTCCCTCACGGGGGTCTAGCCGAACTCAGCGCAATGAATCGGCTCACTCAGGTTGTACTGGGGAGTGGCTACAGTCCCGAAGAGGAACAATTCGAGATCAAAATAAGCCAAGCTGAAGTAGATGCTCACAAAAGTCGCGTAAGTGATTTTCATCGAACTTTTAGATGTGCAGTCAATGTACAAGACCGAAGCCAGTGCAACGATTAGCTGTCGGCCTCCAATCCAGCCATTAGCCTTTAGCTGCTCCACGCAGCGACAGTGAGCGGGTGACTGCGGGACGTCCCGCAGTCACTCGGTTCCGTTTTGATCAGGCACTTATAGCGGGGACCAGCCACCGCGGAGGCGAGGATTGCGCCGTTGAGGTTGGTGCCGCGACCTCAGCAAGGGCGCACCAATCGCCGGCCCGAATGGAGAATGAAGCACCTCAGGCGACGAGCCACTAAACGGGAGCGTCGACCGCCAGGCTGAGCCGGTCCACCCCGTGCATGGCGTCCGCAGCCCTGACCAGGGTCAGGTGCGAGAAGGCCTGCGGAAAGTTTCCCGCCATCCGGGCCTCGTCGGTTGCGTACTCCTCGCTCAACAGACCCAGCTCGTTGGCAAACCCCACAAGCCTATCCATCAAGACCTTTGCGTCGTCCTGCCGACCTGTACGCGCATATTGCTCCACCAGCCAGAAAGAACATGCGAGGAACGGATGTTCACCCGGCTCCAGTCCGTCAACGCCAGTTTCAGTCCGGTAGCGCAGCAACAGGCCGTCGTCAGTCAGGAGTTCCTGTTCCAGCCGTGCGACGGTGCCGAGCATGTGTTTGTCGTTGTAGGGCAGAAATCCGACCTGGGGCATCACGAGCAGGGCCGCATCTGTCTGCGTTGCGCCATAGGTCTGCGTAAAGGAATTGATGCTCCGGTTGAAGCCTTCACGCATGATCTCTTCCCGTAACCGGTCCCGGAGTTTCTCCCACTTGGTCGCATCGCCGGGCAGTCCGTGGATCTGGATGGCCCGGATCCCGCAGTTGAAGGCGGCCCACATCATCACGCGGGAATGGGTGAAGTACTGCGCGGTCCCGCGCATCTCCCACAGGCCGAAGTCCTTGTCATCGATGTGTTTCTCGACAAATCCCAGGAGTGCCTTCTGCAGGGCCCAGGAGAAGTGGTCTTCCTTGCCGCCGGCCATACGAAGCCGTTCCAGTGCCACCATCACTTCGCCCACGACATCGGCCTGGAACTGCGATACGGCGGCATTTCCGATCCGCACAGGCCTGGAGTCTTCATAGCCGGGAAGGTGCGCCAGTTCGCGTTCGGGGAGTTCCCGTTCTCCCCCCACGCCGTACATGATCTGCATCTGCTCGGGATCGCCGGCGAGGGCACGGAGCAGCCAGTTCCGCCACTGCAGCGCCTCCGTTTCGTAGCCGTGGGTCAGCATCGATTCCAGCGTCAGGGCCGCATCGCGAAGCCAGCAGTACCGGTAGTCCCAGTTCCGCGGCCCGCCGAAATCCTCGGGGAGGGACGTGGTGGGCGCCGCCACGATGCCGCCGGTTTCAAAATGCGTCAGCGCCCGCAGCACCAGCAACGAGCGCTTTACCGCACCGCCGTAGACGCCGTCCTGCCTGCAGTGGCTTCCCCAGCGGCTCCAATAGTCAGTGGCTTCTTCGAGGGCCGCATCAACGTCAGTGGCTGCGGGCAAGGGGCGGTGCGAGGGGAACCACGTCAGTTCGAAATCCAGCTGCTCACCCTTCGACACGTGAAATTCGCCTTCGTGCGCGTGCGCGTGGGCGTGGGGAAGATGAGGTCCCCTCAGGGCGACGGCATCCGGACCGGCCATGGCCAGCAGGACCGGCGCCGCCGTCGGCTCCTGGTCGCGTACCCGGCTCATCCAGGGCAGGACCGTTGAATATCCCGGCCGGATCCGAAGTTCCTGGCGCATTTCCACGCTGCCTTCCACACCGGTGACACGGCGGACAAGGGATGACCCGCTGTCCCCCAGCGGCATGAAATCGGTGACCAGGACGGATCCGCTGCCGGTCTTCCAGACGGTTTGAAGCACAAAGGTGGAGTCGATGTAGCGGCGGTCGACGACGACGGCGTCGGCTTCGCTGGGCGCCAACAGCCAGCGGCCGTGCTCCTCGGTGCCCAGGATCCGGCTAAACACGGACGGCGAGTCGAAGCGCGGGAAACACAGCCAGTCCACGCTGCCGTCCCGGGCTATAAGAGGCCCGGTTTGAAGGTCCGACAGCAACGCATAGTCCTCGATGGGGGAAGCCATGCTCCCCACTCAACCACAATTTTTTCGCCCCGGTTAGGCCCGTTTTCTGTCCAGCCTGACCGGCCCGGAACCGGCAATCCGGCAACTGCGAAATGCGGGATGGTCGAGCCCAATCGGACCACCTACCAAAAGGGGTGGTTCGAACCATCCAGAAATAGCGTTTCGCCTACCTGCCGATGACGGGACGATTGATGACAAGCCCACCTCCGGCGAAAGAAGAAAAAGCAGTTCCCATCCCAGCGACGCATGACCCAGCGAGAAAGTCTGATCAACATGACACGAGAAGAAGCCTACGCACGGTGCCCCTCGGATTCGTATGTGGAATTTTATGGCGGCCAATGGCTCGTCGTCCCGCTCGCACCCGTCCAGCAGCCCGCCTTCTTCACGTGTCTGCCGGGCGAACGCCGCAGCACCCGCCGCTGATCGGCAGCGCAGGCAACTAAACCTCCGCCACGGGAGCCGCGAACTGCGCCTCGTACAGCCGCGCGTAAGCCCCGCCCGCGGCCAGCAACGAAGCGTGCGTGCCCTGCTCCACGATCTGGCCGGCCTCCATCACCAGGATGAGGTCGGCGTCGCGAATTGTGGACAGGCGGTGCGCAATCACAAACGAAGTCCGGTCAGACCGCAAAGCCCGCATCGCCTTCTGCACCAACACCTCGGTCCGGGTGTCCACCGAAGACGTCGCCTCGTCCAGGATCAGCACCGAAGGCCGGGCCAGGAACGCCCGCGCGATCGTCAGCAACTGCTTCTCGCCTGCGGACACGTTGGAACCCTCGTCCTCAAGAACGGTGTCGTACCCCTCCGGCAAGGACCGCACGAACCGGTCCACGTACGTCGCCCGCGCCGCCTCCAAGATCTCGTCCTCGGTAGCCGAAGGCCGCCCGTAGGCGATGTTGTCCCGGATGGTCCCGCCGAACAGCCACGTATCCTGCAGGACCATACCCAGCCGCGAGCGCAGCTCGCGCCGCGGCACCGAGGTGACGTCCACGCCGTCGAGCGTTATCCGCCCGGCATCCAGCTCGTAGAACCGCATCATCAGGTTCACCAGCGTGGTCTTCCCCGCACCGGTCGGCCCCACAATGGCCACCGTCTGCCCCGGCTCCGCCACCAAAGACAACGAAGAGATCAGCGGCTTGTCCGGCGAATACGAGAACGAAACATCCTCAAACACCAGCCGCCCCCGCCCAAACACCGGCCCGGACGAACCAGCAGGCTCCACTGACTCCTCGTCCTCATCCAGCAACGAGAACACCCGCTCGGCGGACGCCACCCCGGACTGCAGCAGGTTGGCCATGGACCCCAGCTGCGCCAGCGGCATGGTGAACTGCCGCGAGTACTGGATGAACGCCTGCACGTCGCCCAGCTGCATGGCCCCGGACGCCACCTGCAAGCCGCCCACCACCGCGATCCCCACGTACACCAGGTTCCCGATGAACGTCATGGCCGGCATGATCAGCCCGGAAATGAACTGCGCGCCGAAGCTCGCGTCGTACAGCTCCACATTCTTCTGCCGGAACCGCTCCTCCACCTCGCGCTGCCGGCCGAACACCTTCACCAGCGCATGCCCGGTGTACGTCTCCTCGATCTGCCCGTTCAGCTCCCCCGTGTGCTTCCACTGCGCCACAAACAGCTTCTGCGAGCGCTTGGCGATCAGTGCCGTGATCCCCAGCGTCAGCGGAATGGTCACCAGCGCGATCAGCGCCAGCGTGGGCGAGAGGACCACCATCATCACCAGCACACCCACCACCGTCAGCACCGACGTGACCGCCTGGCTGATGGACTGCTGCAGGCTCTGGGACACGTTGTCCACATCGTTCGTTACCCGGCTGAGCAGCTCGCCGCGCTGGATCGAATCGAAGTACCGCAGCGGCAGCCGGTTGATCTTCGCCTCGATCCTCTCCCGCAGCCCGAACACCGTCCGCTGCACCACCCCGTTCAGCACATACGCCTGCACCCACATCAGCGCCGACGCCAGCACATATAGCACCAGCGCCCACGTCAGCACGTTGCCCAGCGCCGCGAAGTCGATCCCCTGCCCCGGCGTCAGCGCCATCGGCGTGAGCATGTCTGCCTTCTGGTTCTCCCCCGCGGCCCGCAGCTGCGCGATCAGCTGCTCCTTGCTCATCCCGGCAGGCAGCTGCTTGGACACCACCCCGGCGAAAATCAGGTTGGTGCCCTCCCCCAGCAGCCGCGGCCCGATCACCGAGAGCGTCACGCTGACCGCCGCCGCCGCCAGCACCAGCAGCAGCCACAGCCGTTCGGGCCGCAGCGTGCCGGCCAGCCGCCTGGCCGACGGCCAGAAGTTCATCGCTTTCTCCGCAGGGATGTTCATCCCGCCGAAAGGTCCGCCGCGTCCCGGTCCGCCTGCCGGACGCGGAATGCGTACGACGGCGGCAGTCCCGGGTTTCGAGGCAGGCGCGTCTTTGGTGCCGGATGCGGGAGTGGGTTCCGGGCTCATACCGTTTCCTCTGCTGCGAGCTGGGAGGAGACGATCTCACGGTACGTCTCGGAGGTTTCCAGCAGCCTGCGGTGCGTGCCGTGCGCGACGATCCTGCCGCCGTCGAGCACTAGGATCTGGTCCGCCTCCACGATGCTGGACACCCGCTGGGCGATGATCACCAAAGTGGCGCCTGCGGTGTTGCGCTTGAGGGCCTGGCGCAGCCGGGCGTCGGTGCCGGTGTCCAGGGAGGAGAACGAGTCGTCGAAGATGTACAGCTCGGGCCGTTTGACCAGCGCCCGGGCGATGGCCAGCCGTTGCCGCTGCCCGCCGGAGACGTTGGTGCCGCCTTGGCTGATGGTTGCGTCCAGCCCGCCCTCCATCTCCTCCACAAAATCCCGCGCCTGCGCGGTGGTGAGGGCGGCCCAGAGCTCGTCCTCCGTGGCGTCGGGTTTGCCGTACTGCAGGTTGCTGCGCACGGTCCCGCTGAACAGGTACGGCTTCTGCGGCACCAGGCCGATGTGCCCCCAGAGCAGGTCCGGGTGCAGCTCGCGCACGTCCACGCCGTCGATCATCACCGAGCCGGTGGTGGCATCGAACAGCCGGGGCATGAGGTTCACCAGAGTGGTCTTGCCGGCGCCGGTGCTGCCGATGATCGCCGTGGTCTGCCCCGCCTTGGCGGTGAAGCTGATGCCGGACAGGACCGGCTGCTCGGCACCCGGGTAGGCGAATCCGACGTCGCGCATTTCCAGCTGCCCGCGCCGGTGCCCGTCTTTGGAGACTGCGGAGGTGACGGGCTTCAGCGGCGGCCGGACGCTCGACTCCGTCCCCAGCACCTCACCGATGCGGTCAGCGGAAACCGACGCACGCGGGATCATCACGGCCATAAACGTGGCCATCATGACGGACATCAGGATCTGCATCAGGTAGCTCAGGAAGGCGATGAGGGTGCCCACCTGCATGGAGCCGTCCTCGATCCGGAACGAGCCGAACCAGATCACCGCCACGCTGGAGACGTTCAGCACCAGCATCACGGTGGGGAACGCCAGCGCCATCAGCCGGCCGGCACGCAGCGCGGTGTCCGTGACGTCCGCGTTGGCCTGGGCGAACCTGGCGGTCTCGATGTCCTCCCGGACGAACGCCCGCACCACCCGGATACCGGTGAGCTGCTCGCGGAGGACGCGGTTCACGGTGTCGATCCGCTTCTGCATCTTCCGGAACAGCGGCACCATCCGGGTGATGATGAGGCCGACGGCGATCAGCAGCACCGGGACGGAGACGGCGATCAGCCAGGACAGCTGCACGTCCTGCCGGACGGCCATGATCACGCCGCCGATGCTCAGCATGGGCGCGGTGACCAGCATGGTGGCGGACATCAGCACCAACTGCTGGACCTGCTGGACGTCGTTGGTGGAGCGAGTAATCAGGCTGGGCGCGCCGAACTTGGTGACCTCCTGCTCGGAGAACTCCCCCACCCTCTGGAAGATCGCGCCGCGGAGGTCCCGGCCCACGCCCATCGCGGCTTTCGCCCCGAAATACACGGCAATGATGGAGCACACGATCTGCAGCAGCGTGATGCCCAGCATCAGGGTGCCCAGGTTGAGGATGACGCCGGTATCCCCCTTGGCCACGCCCTCGTCGATGATGTCCGCGTTCAACGTGGGCAGGTACAGGGACGCGATGGACTGCGCCAGCTGGAAAACCACGACGGCGATCAGCAGCTGCCGGTGCGGCCGCAGGTATTCAACAAGCAGTTTCCAGAGCATCAGACCTCAAACGTTTTGTCCCGCATTTTATGGTGCGGAGGTCAGTTTACGTCCGGAGGCTGGGAAGTGGGCTGGTTCCCCCTGGAGAAAACCTGCCGGTTCTCTGACGGCGTAGGGGGCCTCCCCTGCGCTGCCCGTACGTGGTCAAATAGAAAGGTTGAACCGGCCGCCCGAGTCCGCTCCACGGCCTCGGCCACATGGAAGGAAGCTCATGACCGATCTCCCGGAACACCCCCCGGTCCCCACCCCCGGAAGTGCCCAAGGCCCGGACAGCAAGGGTGAGGGCGGCTGCCCGGTGGCCCCTGGCAGCGCCACGGCTCAGGGCAGCGAAAGTGAAAACCCCGCGATTGATACGCCAACCCCCAAAGGGCACCGGCCGCGGACCAACCAGGACTGGTGGCCCAACCAGCTGGACCTTTCCGTGCTTCACGCCCACAGCCGGGAGAGCAACCCGCTGGACCCTTCGTTCAGCTACCGCGAGGAATTCCAGAAGCTCGACGTTGAAGGCCTCAAGCGGGACATCACCGATGCCCTGACCACCTCGCAGGACTGGTGGCCGGCGGACTTCGGCCACTACGGCGGACTCATGATCCGCCTGAGCTGGCATGCGGCCGGCACCTACCGTGTCCACGACGGCCGCGGCGGCGCGGGCGACGGCAGCCAGCGCTTCGCACCGCTCAACAGCTGGCCGGACAACGCCAACCTGGACAAGGCCCGGCGGCTGCTGTGGCCGGTCAAGCAGAAGTACGGCCAAAAGCTTTCCTGGGCCGACCTGATTGTGCTGGCGGGCAACGTGGCCCTCGAGTCGATGGGTTTTAAGACTTTCGGGTTCGCCTTCGGCCGCGAGGACGTGTGGGAGCCCGAGCAAATTTTCTGGGGTCCCGAGGACGCCTGGCTCGGCGACGAACGCTATGTCAGCGAAGGCCAGATGTCCGAGGACGTCGGTTCCACCGAGATGGGCCTGATCTACGTCAACCCCGAGGGGCCCAAGGGCAACCCGGACCCGGCCGCCGCTGCCGCGTTCATCCGTGAGACGTTCAAGCGAATGGCAATGAACGACGAAGAGACCTTCGCACTGATCGCCGGCGGCCACACCTTCGGCAAGACCCACGGCGCAGGCCCCGCAGATGCGCATGTGGGCCCCGAGCCGGAGGCCGCGAATCTCGAAGCGCAGGGCCTTGGCTGGCTCAGCACCTATGGCAGCGGCAAGGGTGGCGACACCATCACTTCGGGCCTTGAGGTCACTTGGACGGACAAGCCAACGCAGTGGAGCAACCGCTTCCTGGAGATCCTGTTCGAGTACGAGTGGGAACTGGTCAAGAGCCCCGGGGGCGCCCACCAGTGGGTGGCCAAGGACGCTCCCGAGATCATCCCGGACGCCCACGATCCCGGCAAGAAGCACCGCCCCACGATGCTGACGACGGACCTGTCGCTGCGCGTCGACCCCGTCTATGAGGAAATCGGGCGGCGCTTCCTTCAGAACCCGGACGACTTCGCGCTCGCGTTCGCCAAGGCCTGGTACAAGCTGCTGCACCGCGACATGGGCCCAGTCGGCCCGCACATGCTGGGGCCTTGGGTCCCGGAGGCCCAGCTGTGGCAAGACCCGATCCCGGCAGTGGACGATGAACTGATCGACGAGCAGGACATCGCCTCGCTCAAGGCAAAACTGCTGGACTCGGGCCTGTCCGTTTCGCAGCTGGCAGGCACGGCATGGGCCGCCGCGTCCACCTACCGCAAGACCGACAGGCGCGGCGGCGCCAACGGTGCGCGCATCCGGCTGGAGCCCCAGCGCAGCTGGGAGATCAACGAAACCGAACAGCTTTCGACGGCGGTGCACGCCCTGGAAGCGGTGCAGCAGCAGTTCAACTCCGCCCAGACCGGGGGCAAGAAGGTCTCGCTGGCAGACCTGATTGTCCTCGGCGGCTGCGCGGCAGTGGAAAAGGCCGCGAGCGATGCCGGCTTCCCCGTCACTGTGCCGTTCCGTCCGGGCCGTACCGACGCCGCGCAGGACCAGACCGACGTCGAGTCCTTCCAGTACCTGAAGCCGCGGGCGGACGGGTTCCGCAACTATGTACGCGCCGGCGAGAAACTCCAGCCGGAGACCCTCCTGCTGGACAAGGCGTACATGCTGGATCTCTCCGCGCCGGAGATGACAGCGCTGGTCGGCGGCATGCGTGCCCTCGGCACCAACGTCGGCGGCTCCACCCACGGTGTCCTCACCGACAGGCCCCAGGTCCTGACGAACGACTTCTTCGTCAACCTGCTCTCGCCAGGTACCAAGTGGAAGGCATCGGAGTCGGAGGAGAACGCCTATGAGATCACTGATGTCACCACCGGCGAACTGAAGTGGACCGCCACGCCCGTGGACCTGGTCTTTGGTTCCAACTCCCAGCTCCGGGCGCTGGCCGAGGTCTACGCAAGCGAAGACGGCAGGGAGAAGTTCGTCAGCGACTTCGTGACCGCCTGGGTGAAGGTGATGGAGCTGGACCGCTTCGACCTGCACTAACGCGGGTCCGGGCCGGGCGGGGAACCCGCTGTGCGGGCCGAGTAGCAGTCGTGCGGTTCCGGCGGCTACTCGGCACGCACCGGGCTGGCCCAGACGATGATGTTCCTGCCCCACAGGTCCTCGGTAAAGCACCTAATGAGGATGAGCCGGCCCGGCACCTTGTCCCAGATCGCGCTGTCCTTCAGGCTGTCCTTGTACTCCGTGGTGATCCGGTCAACGGTGTAGTCGAGCGGCCCCTTCGGCCGTGGTGACGGTCAGCCGGTCCCCAGGTTTTGCCAGAGAACTGATGTTGGTGAAAGGCGTAGCGCGGCCTTCCCAGCTGTGCCCGACGATGTAGGTGGTGTTCGTGGACCCCTGCGCCCGGACGCCGTAGGGGCTGAGCCAAAACGCATCCGCCGTGGGCGGCGGGACGGTGGCCGCGAGGCTCCTCTCCTCCTCTGTTGGCGTCAGCGGCAGGACGGCGTGGTCCATCGCCACGGCCGGGTAAGCTATGCGTTGGCCGGAATTAGCAGGCCTGCGAAGCAGGCTATTGCTCGTTGCCGCCTGAATTCCTATCTTGGCAGGTCAGGGTCGATTCAAGCGGTTCTCGCCGTTTACCAGAGCCACTTCTCCACCCAAATAATTAATCAACTTTTCGTATCTATTTCTGGGGATCAGCACCAGGAGACGTCGTCAGGACCGTCTTGGAACCTTTGGCGCAGCCCAGCCTCCGCCGCGCCACCTGCTTCTTCAGCAACTGGCTTAGTAAGCCTTGACGCGCTGTTCCACGATGAGATGGATGAGGGCGAAGACGCCGTCCTCGTCGATGGCCGCCAGGGCGGCGTCCAGGGCGGCCGGAACGTCACAGTCCTCGGTGACAGTGATCCCGAATCCGCCGAAGGCGCGGGCCATCAGACCGAAGTCCGGGTTCTTCAGCTGGGTTCCGGAGACGCGCGACGGATAGTGCCGCTCCTGGTGGGTGCGGATGGTGCCGTATTCCTGGTTGTCCATGACGATCACCAGCGGCGTGGCCCCGTAATGGGCCGCGGTGGCCAGCTCCTGGCCGTTCATGAGGAACTCCCCGTCCCCGGCGATGGTGACCACGCGGCGCCGGGGTTCGGCCAGCGATGCCGCGATGGCCGAGGGGACGGAGTAACCCATGGACCCGTTGCGGGCACTGATCATGGAGGCGTAGCGGCGGGTGGGGAAGTAGCGGTGGGCCCAGTTGGTGTGCTCGCCCGCGCCGAACGTCACCAGTGAGTCCTCAGGCAGCCGTGGCACCAGGTTCGCCATCAACGTGTCCATCTTCGCCTGCCCCGCTGCCGGCGCCGCCGGGGGCAGCGCGCCGAACCGCTCCTGCTCGCCCCGCATCCGGCCGGTCCATGCTTTCCAGTCGTCCTTCGCCGGCAGGTCGATACCCGCAAGGTCGCGGACAAAGGCCTCAGGCTTGGCCAGGATCTGCCGTGAAACGGGTCCCGACCGGCCCCGGAGCGAGGGGTCGGCTGTGACCAGGAAGTTCTTTTTGTTCCAGTCCTGCCGGCAGACGAATCCGTCCGTAATCACGTCCCCCGGCACTGTCCCCACAAACACCAGCAGGTCGGTTTCCTCCAGCAGGTCGTAGGTGGGGCGGGGGCGTCCGTAGCCAATAGGGCCCACGTAGGACGGGGAATCGAAGGAGACCGTTCCCTGCGTCCGCCATTCAGCGGCAGCCGGGATATGGTGCCGTTCCAGCCATTCGGTCAGCTGGTCAGCTGCTTCCTGCGTCCAGTCGTTTCCGCCGGTGACAAAGAGCGGCTTGGTGGATTCTGCCAGCGCTGCCTCCAGGGCGGCGGCGTCGGACGCGCTCATGCCGCCTGCCGCCACCGGAATGGCGGGGTGCAGCGCCGGTTCAATCTGCTGCCGGATAATGTCCTCCGGGAGGCCCACCACCACCGGGCCCGGCCTCCCGCTCATGGCCGCAAACATCGCCTCGGCCACGATCTCGGACGCCCGCTCCGCGTGGTCAAGGACCATCACGCGCTTCGCCCCCGTACCGAACCAGGCCTTGATGTCGAACTCCTGGAACGCCTCGCGGTCCCGGTGCGCAAAGGGGATCAGGCCGACGAAAAGCAGCATGGGGGTGGAGTCCTGCCACGCGGTGTGCAGCCCCACGTGCGCGTTGGCCGCACCGGGTCCCCGGGTCACCATCGCTATGCCCGGACGCTGGTGCATCTTGCCGTCGGCCTCGGCCATGTAGGCGGCGCCACCCTCGTGCCGGCAGACGATCGTTTCAATGTCCGAGTTGTGCAGGCCGTCCAGCACATCGAGGAAACTCTCGCCGGGAACCACGTACGTGCGCTCCACACCATGGGCCACCAGTGAATCAACAATCACGTGCCCGGCTGATTTCAGTGCCGGGTGGGTATCGGCATTCGGCACCTCCGAATGACTTGCCTGCCGGGAGTCTTGATCGGAGTTTCCGACGGCGGCGGTCAGGGTGTGGGATGCGGTCAGTTTTGCTTGGGTTTCCGTTGTCATGGGCTTTCTTTGGCTGTTTGGACTGGTTTGGCGTTCGTAGCGGATGGTGCGGGTCTTATCTGAAGGATTCCGCCGGCGGGTTGGCGACCACGGGCGCCGTGCCGGTGAAGCCTTCGCGGGTTTGGGCGATTTCGCGGATGCGGTGACGGCAGGCGAACCAGCCGACCACCATCAGTGCGGAGGCGATGGCGGTGACGAGCATGGTGAGGGGTGAGTCGATGAAGACCATGATGAGGACGCCCACCAGGAACAGCAGCGAAAGGTAGCCCGTGTAGGGGGCTCCGAACATTCGGAAGGACGGGCGATTGAGCCAGCCCTTGTCCGCCCATCGCTTGAGCTGGATCTGGCAGAGCACGATGGTTGCCCAGGTCATGACGATGCCCACGGAGGCGATGTTCAGCACGATCTCGAAGGCCTG
>NZ_JBFTPV010000023.1:0-54834 GCF_056398665.1 Pseudarthrobacter sp. 01T43
AATGCTACGCC
The DNA here is from genome assembly GCF_056398665.1 of Pseudarthrobacter sp. 01T43. NCBI lineage: Bacteria > Bacillati > Actinomycetota > Actinomycetes > Micrococcales > Micrococcaceae > Pseudarthrobacter > Pseudarthrobacter sp. 01T43. The sequence continues at coordinate 12 of NZ_JBFTPV010000023.1, forward strand.
GACCCCGGCGCCGACCACTTCACCCGCATGGACCCGATCAAAGCCAAAAACAACGCCATCAAAAAACTCAACAGCCTCGGCTACGACGTCACCATCACCCCGGCCACCGCAGCCTGAGTCGCCTTACTTTCGTATTAGGTCCGGTCCGGAACCGGATGTAGGGCACAAAGCCCCGGCCTCGCCTGACCACCAAAATCCGCCTAACCACCAAAAATGTGCTGCCAGACCTAAGCTGGTGGCAAGGGGAAGGTTGTAGTCCCTAGCAGCAACACCGAAGAAAAGGTAGAGGCAGCGTCATGAGCGAAGAGTCCAGCCAGAAAAAGATCGACGAGAAAGTCGAAGCCCTTGAGGACCAGCAGCCCACCCATGAGTTCGAGCACCAGATCAGCGGCGAGGAGTGGCACGGTGATGCCGCCGACCAAGCCAACGACCTGCGCGAATACGAGGAGGAAGCGGAAATCCGGGCGCAGTCACGCCGCCCCGGGGAAGCGGACAAGTAGCGCCAGCGGGCACAACTACTGCCCCCACTGGCCGCGGCTTTGCAGATACACGCGGATGAAGTGGCCTGGCAAGACCACTACCCACGTGACCCGCTACCGAAAGGGCGACGGCGGCGGCCCGCTGATTGCCACCGTGCGGTGCGCCGAGCACACCGATCCGCCGTCCTGACCCGCGTGGTGGACGCGTCCCCTACGTGCGCAGCCTGATCCGAAGTCTCCCGGCCGCTGGGTCCCGGTCCTTTCCAACGGGCGCGCGCCCGTCTACCAGGATGAAAAGGCTGTTCAGGAAACTGCCGGGTCCATAAGCCATAATCACCGCATGACTGAACCCGCGCAGGAGAACACACCGCCCCACGGCGCCACGACAGCTGTCCTGGACACCGGCAGCCCCTCACCCCGGACGGGCGGCCCCGCACGCAACGCCCTGGTCAAGGTCCCGGAAATCACGGCCTGGTTCTGGGTGGCCAAAGTGCTCACCACCGGCATGGGCGAGACCACCTCGGACTTCCTGGTCCACCATCTGGACCCGGCCGTGGCGCTGGCGCTCGGCGCCATCGGCCTGGCCGGTTCACTGATCCTCCAGTTTGCCGTCCGGCGCTATATTGCGTGGGTCTACTGGCTGGCGGTGGTGATGGTGAGTGTGTTCGGCACCATGGCCGCGGACGCCGTGCACGTGGTGCTGGGTGTGCCCTATGCGGCATCGGCGGTGTTCTTCCTGGCAGTGCTCTCGGCAGTGTTCGTCATCTGGTTCCGGACCGAAAAGACGCTGTCCATCCACAGCGTGGACACCCGGCGCCGCGAGGTCTTCTACTGGGCGGCCGTCCTGGCGGCCTTCGCCCTGGGCACCGCCGCCGGCGATATGACCGCGTACAGCCTGGATCTTGGCTACTTCGCGTCCGGCATCCTCTTCGCTGCGGTGATAGGCGTGGCCGCGCTGGCGTACTGGCGCCGCTGGATCGCCGCCATCCCGGCGTTCTGGTCCATCTACATCCTCACCCGCCCGCTGGGAGCGTCCTTCGCGGACTGGACCGCCGTGGGCGCGGACCGTGGCGGCCTGGACTGGGGAACAGGGCCGGTCAGTTTGGGGCTCGCCTTGTGCATCGCGGCCGTGGTTGCCTCCCAGTCCATCGCAGGCAAGAGAGGCTGACGGCGCCCGGTCACAGCTCGGCGGGAACCCAGCCCGGGTCCTCGACCGCCGCTGAGCCGTCGCCACACAAGCTCGGTGTCGCTACGGCGTCCCGGCGGGCTCCAGCTCCCGGACGCGCTCCGGAACAGAACGGACGACGTCGGGCTCCAACCTTTTGGAGGCCCAGCGGCGGATGGGGCGCTCCACAAACCTGAAGGAGAGCCAGGCCATCAGCACGGTCAGCGCTGCCGCGAGCGGGACGCGGAGCCAGAGTGACGGGACGAGCGGTATCAGCAGGAGGTAGACGGGCAGGTGCCAGAGGTAGGCGGCGTAGGAGAGGTCGCGGCCGGGGTTGGCGAGCCAGGGGTGGCTCAGGATGCGTGAGGCGAGGCCGGCCGGGCGGAGGACCAGCGAGCCGATGACCAGTCCGGCCAGCAGCGCCAGGACGGTGGGACCGCCGCTCCAGAAGACATCGAACCAGGTGCCGGCCTCAATCGGCTCCTTGAGGGCGAACACGGCGGCCACCAGGGCGAGCCCGGCGAGCGGGCCGGCCCAGCGGGCACCGGCCTGGAAGGTGGCATGGACGCGGGAGCCCGGGCTGACGGAGGTAAACACCAGGGCCAGGGTGCACCCGAGCAGGAGCTGGTCGGCCCTGGTGTCCGGCCCGTTGTACAGCCGGGCAAGGGGCGCCCCGTCCAGCACCAGGAGGAGCCGTGAGACCAGGAACCCGGCTGCGAGGACGGCGGTCAGCCAGGCGACGGTGCGGACCTTCCAGAACCGCAGCATCACCAGCAGGACCACCGGCCAGACCAGGTAGAACTGCTCCTCGACGGCCAGGGTCCAGGTGGGGCTCAGCGCGTTGCCGCCGGTGGAGGCGCCGAACATCCCGAAGTTGGACAGGTTCATGACGTAGCCGGCCGCCGGGATGGCGTCGGCGGCCTGGCCGCCCCACCCTGACTGGGGGAAGACCAGTCCCCCAGCGACCACCACGGCGCAGACCGCCAGCAGCGCCGGCCAGAGCCGGGCCAGCCGTTTGGCATAGAAGACGCCCAGCTTCAGCCGGCCCGTGGACCGGTACTCCTTCATGATCAGGAGGGTGATCACAAAGCCGCTGAGCGTGAAGAACACGTCCACGCCGATCGATCCGCCGGGGACGAGTTCCGTCACGGTATGGAAGAGGAAGACGCCGATGACCGCGATGGTTCGCAGCCCGTCCAGGGCGTGTTTCCGTCCGGAGATGAGCCCGTCTCCGGGCGCAATCGGACCGTTCGCTGTTGTCGGGGTTCCACTACTTGACCAGAAATTCACTCATCCAGACTACATAACGTTTCTATAACTACGCTAAGTGCCGGCTGGGTAAACCCTTAGCGTGAGGCTCTAGACACGAAGGTTACGCGCCCGAACTTTCGTGCCTCATACGATCTCTGACTGGGGACTAAACAGCACAAGAACCTCTGACCGCCGGATGGCCTAACCATGTGACTCCGTACCAAATGCCGACGGCGGCGGCTTGTCGACCGCCGCGTACGTTGCGCGGAGCACTTTTAGCCCGACGCCTAGATTCGCTTACCCTCCGGGCGGCTCGCTCGACCGGCGATTGGGACTACATGAGGCGCACGTTGCCTGCCGCAGGCCATGTCGCCAACCTGAATCTCCTTTGTGGTCACCGTAGATTTTCCGTCACCAGAAGAGTGTCTTTTACCCACGGCGTAAGTTCACGGCGCATACGGCCGGTTCCTACTGCTCGCCTCTTGACGGATAATAGGAAACCCAACTTTCATCCGGCAACTGTTCCTCTAAGTTGTAGCTGCTGATCTGCTTTTCGCCCATCCGCTTTGAAGCGTTCCACGGCGCCAGTTCGTAGTCTTCAGTGAAGTGATCGAGTTCAGACCCCTCCTCGACGTCCAGAATCCTGTAATTCCTGACGAGGTGGGTCGACTTCCGAACATGCTCGGCCAGTGCCGTACGCGTCGCTACTACGGCCTCGCCGGCAGCCAGCAACGCCTCGTTGCGCGTGACCAGAACGATGTGGATTTTCATGGCCGCGGTCCCAACAGGTTCCGCAGCTGCCAACGCCGCGAGTTCTCTTTCCTTCTGCTTCAGCAGCCCTATCAGCCGGTCCGTCTCTTCGTTGTGTCGTTTGTGCTCTTCAGACGCCCTCATGAAGACATGGTAACGAACTGATGGTTTGGCCTCCTACGTAGGGTCGAGTACCACTGACGCGTCGCCCACTGCCGGAGCCGGGCGAGGCAGTGCCACTGCGCCCAAACAAGACCATGGCACGCAACTGAGACCTGCTGCAAGCCGAAGAGCGCAGTTCTCCCGGACCCTAACGCGACGCGGTGGCAGTCTCATCGTCGTCGGCGGTGATGAGGATGTTGCCTTCGGAGATCGACTCGGACAGGACGTCGTGCTCAATGGCGGTGGCCAGCGGCTTTTCCTTGATGAAGACGAGCACGACGGCGGCGATAACGGCCAGCGGGACCATCCAGATGAAGATGGGAGTCAACGCGTCACTGTAGGAGGAGACGATCAGGTCCTTGATCTCAGCCGGCAGGTGGTTGACCACCGCCGGGGTGAGCGAGTTCGACCCGCCCGTTGTGCCACCGCCGGTTGCGGCGGCGGGCAGGCGCTCGCTGAGGAGGTCTGCCAGCCGGCTCGCGAACAGGCTTCCCACAACGGCTGAACCGAGGGTGGCGCCGATCTGGCGGAAGAAGTTGTTGGACGCCGTGGCGGTGCCCACTTCCCGCAGCGGAAAGGAGTTCTGGACGATCAGGACCAGTATCTGCATGCTCAGGCCGAGCCCAACGCCCATCACGGCGAGGTAGGCGCAGATTTCCCAGAKCGGCTGTCCGGGCTTGAGGGTGGACAACAGCACCAGGGCCACGGCCACCAGCAGCGAACCGGCGATCGGCATCCACTTGTACCGGCCCGTCCTGCTGACCAGCTGGCCGGAGCCCACGGAGGCCACCAGGAGGGCGCCCATCATGGGGATCATCAGCAGGCCGGATTCGGTGGCGTTGACGCTGAACGCCATTTGGAGGTACGTCGGGAGGTAGCCGATGGCGCCGAACATGGCCACGCCGATCAGCAGGCCCGCGAAGGTGGAGAGGTTGAAGTTCAGGTCCTTGAACAGGTGCAGCGGGATGATGGGCTCCGCGGTGCGGCGCTCGACGAAGACGAACGCGACGGCGGCCACGACGGTGACGGCGATCAGGGACAGGATGATGGGGTCAGTCCAGTCGTACTTGCTGCCGCCCCAGGTGGCGAAGAGCACCAGGGCCGTGGTCGCGATGGCCAGCAGGAGCATGCCACCGAGGTCCAGCTTCGGCTTTCCGGTGTGCTTGGGCAGTTTCAGGAAGAAGAAAGCACCGGCGAGGGCCAGCAGCCCCAAGGGGACGTTGATCCAGAAAACCCAGCGCCAGCCGGGCCCCTCGGTGAACCAGCCTCCCAGCAGCGGTCCGGCCACGGAGGAGATGGCGAAGACACCGCCCATCAGGCCCATGTATTTGCCGCGTTCGCGGGCCGGAACCACGTCGGCGATCACGGCCTGCGAGAGGATCATGAGACCGCCGCCGCCCAGGCCCTGGATGACTCGGGCGGTGATGAGCATGCCCATGTCGTTGGCCAGCGCGCCGATGACGGAACCGATCATGAACAGCATGATGGCGGCGATCAGCAGGGACTTGCGGCCCATCAGGTCACCGAGTTTGCCGTAGACGGGCATGGTGACGGTGGAGGCCAGGATGAAGGCGGTGATGACCCAGAGCATGTCGCTGACCCCGTGGAGTTCGCCCACGATGGTGGGGAGCGCTGTGCTAAGCACGGTCTGGTTGAGCGACGCGAGAAGCATGGAGAGCATCAGGCCGACGAACAGCAGGACGATGTGCTGTTTCTCCGGGGGTTTCGCCGCGTCCGGGGCGGTGGAACTGGTCATGAGAGTTTCCTTTGCAAGTGGTGAAAGAGTGCGAGGCCTGGGGCCAGTTCCGCGGGGGTAAGCCCTGCGGCGGGGTCAAAGTCGGGGGATGTCGCGGTGAACTTTGCGGGAACGGCGGCGAGCATGACCAGCATCCGCGCGGTCTCCCCGGGGCCAAATCCTCCGGCGCCGCCGGACCAGGACGGATCGTGTGCCAGTGCAGCCACAACTGCTTCGCAGACCAGGGCTTCACCCTTGGTCATATACTCCATCTGGCGGCGGTGCAGGTTCGGGTACCGCTGCAGCAATTCGCGGCGCCGCCGGGTATCCGTGCCGCCCAGCGCTGACCGGGCCACGGAAACCAAGAGCAGGGACACCTGGCCAAGAAGGTCGGTCGCGCCCTCGAGTTTCGCGGCTTCAGCAGGATCCAGGACCGGTTCGCGGAGGCCCAGGACCGCGTCCTCCTTGGCAGGGAAATAGTTGAAGAACGTCCGGGGTGACACCCCCGCATTCTCAGCGATGACCTCCACCGTGGCCTGCTCCAGTCCGCGATCTTGGGTGAGCGACGCTGCGGCGTCGTGGATTGCGGTCCAGGTTTCACCCTTTTTACGTTCGCGCAGATTGGGAGTGGAGGGTTGGGACATTGGGATATTTTTGCACAGCTGCAGTTAGTGCACAACTGCAAGGATTGAAGACGGAATTGCCTTCCACCTGCAGCGCCGTCTTCTGTCATGGAACGGCTGTGTCAGCCGCCGAAATGGCTCAGCCGAACTGGGCCCACGGACTCGGCGCGGATAATCCTGGCTTCAGCCAAATCGCGGTCGTTTCGTAGCCGTCTTTGACGACTGTGGAAAATCCCCAATGGTCAGCATGGATGGCAAATAGATCCCCGCGGTCAATCACCCTAGCCTGCTCAAAAAATCCAACTGTTTGTCCAAAATATCGCCACACAAATTGGGCTGGCGGTTCTGCCACCGCGTCATTTTTCTCTACCAGAAGCCGGAGCGGACGACGACTGGCTCCAGCTTTATGTCGGTCCATCGCGGCGTGGGCGCATCTGCCAGGCACGGCACGCGAAGCCGCAGCGACCGCACCAGTGGACCAGACGGAGGTGGACCAGCAGGTGCCAGAAATAACTGCCGTAGGACACGTTGCGGCTAGAGTTTGCCAGCTGGAGGTAGCTGAGGATTCTGGCGGCGAAGCCAGCCGGCTGCAGGACCATGGAATCCGATGACTAGTTTGATCAGGAGCGCCAAAGGCGTGGGGCCGTCGGTCCAGAATACGCCCGGGGAACGTCACCTTCTCAGCTTAAACACCCTGGCCAGCAGGACGAGCCTTGCCACCGGCCCTGCCCATGGGGCCGACTGTGCGTAGGGCGGTGGGTGCTTTGAGCCCCGGGGCGACGCTCATCAGGGTGAGGGTCGGAGCAACGCCGAGTTGCAGTTCGCCGGCCCTAGTCGACAGCCCGGAGTAGAAGCGGTTCAGCGGTGTGCCCCTACGACCAAGGCGAAGTGGAGCAGGAGGAATCCGTCGGCAATCAGAGGCGTAAGCATGGACTTTCAGAACCGCAGCAGGGCCACAGGAGCTACGGCCAGAACACATAGAACTACACCTCGAAAGCGAGGGGCCAGATGTGACCTGAGGGGAAGGTCACTTCCCTCCCAGAGTCCAGCTCCGAGACTGTGCGGGAGTGGAAGACTCCTGCCACTTCTGGTGCCGCCGGAGGACGTCGGCCGCGAAGTGCTGTTCCCAAGCTCATCCAGCTCAGGAGGACGTCCGACACACAAGTGCCGAAAACGCCACATCTCCGGCGCCCAGGCATACATACCCATTGCCATGCTGGCCGGCAAAAGCTTCCTTACCAAGTTCACGCGCAGACGCTACGGTTCCGCGACGTATTTCGTGTGCGCGGGCTGAGCTAAACGCGGCACAGGTACAATAAGCAGGACCACACGAATATTGCCGTTCTGGGGGCGTGCCGTGGGGCTGCCCCTGCATCAACTTGGGGGACCCCGTATGGATTTACGCGACTACCTGCGCTTTTTGCGTCGGCACTGGATTCTAATCTTTACGGCAACCCTGTTAGGCCTACTCTGTGGGGGCGGTGCGACCATGCTCGTGAAACCTACGTACACCGCAAATACGCAACTCTTCGTGTCCATCCAAAATTCAGGAACCGTTCAGGAGCTACAGCAAGGGAACACGTTTAGTCAAGCCCGCGTTCAATCCTACGTCAAGACTGTTACGACGCCCGTCGTACTGCAGCCGGCAATCGATGCACTGGGCCTGTCGATGAGCCCGGGCGAATTGTCAAAGCAAGTCAAGGCCAGCACGGACCTGAACACAGTCTTGATAAATATCTCCGTTGAGAACTCCTCAGCAGTACAAGCCGCCGCCACGGCCCAGGCAGTTGCCGACAGCCTCATACGAGCGGTAGATACGCTGGAGAAGCCCAAAACAGGGGGGACTTCGCCGGTTGGCTTGTCAATAATTACGCCAGCCATTGCCCCGACGGCTCCGTCGGCCCCGAACACCCGGCTGAATTTAGCCGCCGGTCTTATCGCAGGTCTTGCGGTTGGTCTAGCGGCGTCCATTTTACGAGCGACCTTGGATAATCGGATTAGAGGCGAGTCCGACCTCCGCCAAGTAACGGACGCTCCCCTACTTGGAGGCATCGCATTCGATCAGGACGCCATGAGAAAGCCGCTCTTAACTCAAACCCGACCACAGAGTCCAAGAGCCGAGTCATTTCGGCAACTTCGAACGAATCTACAGTTTAMGAATCTTTCGGGGAACGCCAAGACGGTACTCGTGACCTCGTCACTACCAGGCGAAGGCAAAAGCACTACGGCCACTAATCTCGCCATCGCATTGGCTCAGGCCGGTCAATCCGTCTGCCTAGTTGATGCCGACCTGCGGCGCCCTATGGTCAGCGAATACCTAGGACTAGAAAGAGACGCAGGCCTCACGACGGCGCTAGTGGGCGCCGCGGACATTGACGACCTCCTGCAACCTTGGGGTGCCGACAACCTTTACGTCCTGGCCTCCGGCCTTATCCCCCCAAATCCCAGCGAACTCCTAGGGTCCGAAGAGATGCGTCAACTAATTCTGCGTCTAGAAACTACATTCGACACGATTATCGTCGACGCCCCGCCACTCCTTCCCGTCACGGATGCTGCAGTCCTCTCACAGCACGTGGGGGGCGTCCTCGTCGTTGTTGGGGCACAGAAACTGAAGAACCAAGACCTAGAGAAGTCATTGAATGCATTGAGTATGGTCGATGCGAAACTATTGGGCGTCGTTCTAAATAGACTCCCTGTAAAGGGACCCGACGCTTATGCATACAGTTACTACGGCACAGGAACCATGGACCGAAAGCTTGAGAACAGTTCGAGTGCCCAAGTGGAGCCGTTGACCAACACCTCTGAGCCTGAATTTGACGACCACGGCGGAACCTATCGACCGGCGAGAAGCTTTCGTCCAGGCGTGCGTCAATAGCCACCTCCTTATAATCGTACGTTTAGCATTTATTCGTACTATAAATAAATCTCAAGATTGATGATTGGAATAACCGAATGAAGGTCGTAGTAACTGGGGCAGCGGGATTCATTGGCGGTAATCTCACGCGCGAACTCCTGCGGAATGAAAACGTTAGTGTGGTCGGCGTAGACAATTTCACAAACTATTACAATCCCGAAATAAAGCGGCTGAACGCTAAGTCACTCACACACGAGAGGTTCCAGTTAGTCGAAGCGGACCTCGCGACGGCTGACTTATCAGACATATTTGCAGACGCCACTGCCGTCTTTCATCAGGCAGGCCAGCCCGGCGTTCGAAAGTCTTGGGGCACCGACTTCGGCACGTACACCAGAAACAACGTAGACGTTACACAGAGGCTTCTTGAAATGGCCAAAGTGACAAGTACTTTGAAATCATTCGTATATGCTTCTTCGTCGTCAGTGTACGGCGACGCGGAGGGATACCCTACCCGGGAATTGGACCTTCCGAAACCTATGAGCCCATATGGCGTCAGCAAACTAGCCGCCGAACACTTGGTCACTCTCTATGCCAAAAACTTCGGAGTACCCACCACCTCGCTACGGTATTTCACAGTCTACGGACCAGGCCAGCGTCCTGACATGGCTTTCAACAAATTCATCAGGGCTGGCCTTCTAGGCGAAGACATTACGATTTACGGGGACGGTGAGCAAGTACGAGAGTTTACTCACGTTTACGACATCGTGAGGGCTAACCTAGCCGTGCTTGATTCTTCCCCTGCTCCCGGCTCGGTTATAAATTTGTCGGGCGGCTCGTCCGTCACCGTAAATGAGACTCTAAAGATTCTGGAGTCGCTGTTGGAGCACCCCCTTAACATCAATTACGGGGCGACAATACCTGGAGACGTCTTCCGAACCGGGGGCAGCACTGACCGGGCCCAAGAGATTCTGGGTTGGTCACCTTCCATCAACATACAAGATGGCTTAGAGTCCGAGGTTCGCTGGATGAAGGGGTTGCCCCAGACGATCCTCGAAACCTTTGGCCGGGTCTCCCCGTGACAGCCGTGACAATGGTGTCAATCGGCCTGCCCTACACTGACCAGGGCGAAGAGCTTTCGCTCGCCATCAAATCCGTACTCGCGCAGACTCACCAGGACTGGGAGCTGATACTTGCAGGAGACGGCCCGAGCCCAGAGACATCAAGAATTGCCCGCCGTTTCGAGGATCCCAGGATCAGAGTGGTCGAGAGCGCCGAGAGGATAGGTTTGGCTGCCACGCTGAACCGCATAGCCGAGGACGCACAACACCCTTTGCTCGCACGCATGGATGCTGATGACATCATGCGTCCCGACAGAATTGAGATCCTGTGTGGGGCCTTTCAGTCCGACCCGACGCTAGACTTGGTTGGCTCTAATGCGTACCTCATCGATGACGATTCCGAGCTAATAGGTGCGTTCGTCGAGCATGCTCTGCCAACATCCGGGGAAGGATTCCTTAGGAGCAACGCATTCTCTCACCCCACCGTCATGGGTCGGACTGAATGGTTCCTGCGGAATCCCTACAATGAGGAACTTCTTCGGGGGCAAGATAAAGAACTTTGGTTAAGAACGTGGGCATCAAGCAAGTTTTGCAAGCTACCCGATCGGCTCATGTATTACCGTGTGTCTCGCCTTATGTCTTCACAGCGGTTGCGACGCAATGAGGCTTACAACCGGCGGATAATGTCAATGTACTCTCATTATGAGTCTTCGTCGCTTTCAAGATTCAGTCGCATCTTTTCTTCGTACCTCAAAGAATTCATTCTGTCGTTTTCGAGTAGACCCTCGATCGCAAATCGTCTATATGACCGAAAATGGGTCGAACTTGAACAAGATGAACGTGAATCTGCCCAGCAATATCTGACAGTCCTCCTGGGGGCTAACGTCTGTCGCGTCACGGACGAGGAAGTTGCAGCCGTTACCGTAACTTACGGATCACGCCATGAAATGGTCCAAAGAACTGTCGAAGCCGCCCTTGCGGCTGGGGCCTCAGAAGCAATCGTCGTAGATAATGGATCGGAGCCGCGGTCACGGGACGCATTGGATGCTTGGGCTCAATCCGATCGCCGAATAAGCCTCCTTCGTTTCGACAACAACGAGGGCTCTGCGCCAGCCTTCGCCCGGGGTATTAACGCTTTTCTCGCGAGTAGTCGCGAATACCTGTGGCTCTTGGATGATGATAATAAGTGTCAGGGCGACACCCTAGAAGCATTATTGTCGGTCCTCCAGCAGCAAGAGGCTCTATCCAGCAAACCCCAAGCCGTACTCCCAGTTCGCTCCGAAAACTCCCACCACCAAGCAGTCCTTGCCGGAGCACGCGTAGAAAACGTGTATCCCAAGCCTGGATCCTTTATGTACTTTGACATCGTTGCCTTCGCCAATAAGAAGCTTCGTCAGTTCAAAAGCGCAAGGCCGAATCAGCACGTAAAAAATAGAATGGTCCCATACGGACCGTACGGCGGGCTTTTGATTGGACGTCAATCGATCGGGCAAATTGGCCTGCCTAATAAGAAGCTCGGACTATACGAGGACGACACAGAGTATACATCCAGAATTACTCGAATGGGCGGACAAGTACTTCTCTGTCTGGATGCGCGCATTGAAGAAATCGATCAGAAATGGTCCCGCCTTGGCAACAAAAATGGCCTTGCCGGACTTGTACATTCACACGATTCTGCGCGCGCTTATTTTGCGGTGCGTAATAGAGTTCATTTCGACGCATCTCGCATTACAACAAGAACACAGGCATTGCGTTTTGGCTTTAACCGCTTCATATTCACCGTCGCCGCTCGCAGCCTGACTTTAGTTCACAGCGGACCCACTCAACTCCCGGTGATTCTCAAGGCAATAAGGGATGGCGCAGACGGAAATCTTTCAATATCGTTTTCGACCGCCATCGACACTGCCGGCTAGACCGACCATGGTTCTAGCATTTATCGCAATATCAACGTCTCTGATAGTCATTGCCAATTTTCTGCGCATGCCTTGGCTCAACCCGATCACTGCACTCGTTTTTCCCTGGGGGACGGTCATGGTCCTGGCTTCTCTGCCAGGTGCCCTGAACCCGGGCCTATCCTCGGCTCTTTGGACCATGGTCATGGTTGGTTTCGTCGCCATAGCAGCAGGCTCACTGACAGGATGGATTATTGTTGGAAAAACTCCAGCTTCTCGTAAGTCGCAGGAGGAAGTCCAGACGACTCGCGTTGGCTTTTTCCATAAGATACTGACCGTCGTACTCGCTGGTTACGCTGTCGTGCAAGGCGTGGATGCGTGGCCAGTACTACAACGTTTGGGTGGTATCCAAGCGATTTTTTCCTCCTCTAGCGCCCTAGGCAATGAGTATAAATACCAATATTCACAGGACCGTCTGGCCACAACAAGCTCCGCTTTAGATAGTGCTTCCTTCGTTACAGGCACACTGGGTTACATACTCTTTCTTGGCCACCTGTCCCTGTTTACCGGGGCCATACTTTGGCGTTCAGGGCGACGGTTGCTCGCCTCGATTCCTCTCATCTTGGCAGCTGGTTACAGCCTATTCAGCCTCCAACGCACCTCATTTTTTATGTGTTTTTTGATATTTGTCGTCACGTACATCTACAGTCGCAGACTGGATATTGGGGTTGTCCAAAAACGTGCCTCATCAAGGACTACGGGAAAGCTAGCGGCACTAGTCTTTGCAGGCGTTGTTTTGATTCCTGTTCTGCTGTATCCCATACAGCAGAGGAACAACACCTCACACAACTCCACAGGCCTTGAATCCCTCGCTCAGTATCTACTATCTTCCGTCGCGGGCCTAAATGCGCGGATAAATTCTGATCTGGCAATCGCTGCGCCGCCTGCTCAATTGAGCGGTGAGGTTGCACCCACAGAAGGACTCGGCGCTTATACTTTCACCGGTCTATTCGCTCTGATGAAACGACTCGGACTTCCTGTGCCTGTTGCTCCTCATTCCCTTGACTATTACTCTGTCGAAATATTTGGCGCTCCCTTCACGACCAACACAGGGACATCGTTTCTTGATTTCTATCTCGACTACGGATGGACTGGAGTAGTGATGATGTCCTTTATCCTTGGACTCATAGCCGCACTGTCGTTGCGTCTCTTTTTGGGCGGAACAATTTCTGCCCTTCCAATATCCGTCATGCTAATTGTTTCTATTTTTTGGTCCTTTTTTGTTAATGCTTTAATGGGCGACTTCCGATACTCATACATGACATTCCTGGCATCCTTCTTGATTCGTTGGATTCTATACGGGCATCGAAACCATCAAGTTAGTTTTCAGTCAAAGGCAGTATCCGCGCGACTTTTTACGAAAGGTGTTTAGCGTGAATAGGGATGGGGGCATCCGGAGAATAATAACCTCCGGCGCGAGTCGCATGCTTGGCTCATATGTTTTCGGTTTTGTCACGCAGGGGCTTTACTTTGTGGTGATTGCCCGCACATTGGGAGCAAGTGAATTCGGGCTCTTCGCTGGCGCAATGGCCCTCGTAGCAGTTCTGGCTTCGCTGGTGGGCCTAGGATCAGGCAACGTATTGGTGCTTAGGAGCGCTAGGGAGCCTGGCGTCATCAACGCACAACTTGGCACTTCATTAATTTACATACTCGTGTCTGCAATTCCATTTGCTGCAGTCGCACTCGCGCTCGGCTTGGTCTCTGGACCGAATTTCTTTGCCGTCCTGATACCTCTAGTCTTTTCTGAAATATTTACACTTCGACTATTTGATCTGGCCCAACAGGTTTTTCAGGCCACAGAACGCCTCGGACGGACTGCAATTTGTGGTATTTTGGCCGGGTCCTTACGGGTTGGCTCAGCTTTGGTTTTCACATTAATCCCTGATCCCAGTGCTCGCGGATGGTCATATTGGTACGCCGCTACAACGGCCGCGACAGCATTTATCGTGATAGTTTGGGCAATTTCGTCGATCGGACGGCCCGCGTATAGTCTTGCAAGTTTGCGCTCTACCTGGCGCCTAGGATTTTTCTTTAGCTTGGGAACGGCTTCGCGCACGCTATACATGGACGCGGACAAGTACATACTTTCCTCGTATGGGCTTCTAGCCGCGTCTGGAGGCTTCTCGGCTGCCAGCAAGATAGTGACAATGGCCTTTGCCCCGATTCAGGCGCTAGTTTACTCGCTCAACACGCGGCTCTTCCGAGCCGGGCAAGCAGGACCGCGCGCGTCCTGGGCTGTTATACGCAGGCCGCTATTCTTGGTCATTGCATATGGTGTTTTTTGTAGCATTGCCCTAGGTATTGCCTCGCCGCTTGTCCCCATTCTACTGGGGAGTAGTTATACAGAAGCAAGCCATTACCTCTTCCTGCTGGCTCCTCTAGTGATGTTTAACGGCTTGCATTATCTGTTCGGCGATGCCCTAATGGGGCTTGGCCGCCAGGCTCTTCGCAGTCTTATTCAATTTGGTGCGGCGTGCGCCGCTGTAGCCACTAACGTTCTACTAATCCCTGTGATAGGAGCAAGCGCCGCCATCTTGTCCGCTCTAGCATGTTCGGTGACCTTAGCTGGGGTAATGAGTCTTATCTTTATGCACACGTATCGCACATCCCCAGCCACATCAGAATCATTGATCCTTGACTCCAAGGAAGACGGGATAAATACGCGTGTCTAGACAACTTAGAGTAATTCATGTGACTCAGGCTAGCAGCGGGGGAGTATTGAACTCCCTCATCCAACTTGCGAGGTCGCAATCCTCGGTGGGAGTAGCTGTTTCAATAATATACAGCGCTAGGGTCGACACGCCGGCAGTTGAGAAACTCATTGAACTGCTGGGGCCGGACATACGGCTAATTAGGGCTCCTGGGATAGGAATGGGACCTCTCGCCGGAATACGGCTATTGGGGGCCATTCTTCGGGGATTTCGCGAGATAAAACCTGATGTGGTCCACCTGCATTCCTCGTTCGCCGGCGCGATTGGTCGGGTCGCGGCCTTCTTCACCTTTCGTCAAAGTATCACCTACTACAGTCCTCATGGTTTCGCCTTTCTGCGGGAGGACCTTCCCCATTGGAAGCGGCGTATGCTCGCGACTATCGAACGAGTTTTGCACCTTTCTGGCAGCTCCATGATTCTTGTATCCCAGTCTGAGCGTCATGCTGCTAGTCGTAGCCTTTCTGGCAAGCGCCTATTCGTCCTCGAAAACGGGATCGCAACCGACTCCTTGCCAGGGAGGAGTGCCCCTTCTCACCGCATAACCATTGGAAGTGCAGGTCGTGTCACTTATCAGAAGGCACCTTGGAACTTCTCTAAGCTTTCAGCGGCATTGAGTAGTAGGGCGGACTTTCTGTGGATCGGGGGCGCTACCACAGCCGAAGCTGAAGAGTGGCTCTCTCCCGCGTCAGTGACGGTGACGGGGTGGTTGTCTGAGGAGGTTGCCCTATCTCGGCTGGCAGATCTGGATATCTACGTCTCGACGTCTCTGTGGGAGGGACTGCCCATATCGGTAATCCAAGCGCAGGCTTTAGGCATCCCCTGTGTCGTTTCCCGGTGTATCGGCAACGTTGACCTCGTCGAACATGGAATCACTGGCTACCTCTACGAGGATGAAGACAGTCTCGAGGAGCTGGTGTCTGAACTAATCGAGAATGAGGATCTGCGAAATCGTATTGGTGAAAATGCCAGAATCCACGCCTTGGCGCGTTTTGATAATCGCAAGCTTGGTCCGTTGTCTATGCATATTTACAAAGGAAAACGTCCAGAGTTGGAGCCAACACATGTTTGAGGATCTCGAAAGAAATTGCAGCATATCCGGGACTGGAAATGTGTCCTTTCCCAACAGGGTGCTGACTTTTGGAACGATGCGGTACCAAGCGGTCTTCCTGTATCGGCTTTCCGCGCGGCTCGGAGTTTTAAGCCCGCTTTTAGGCTTTACGGTTAAACAATTCAACCACTTTTGGACCGGAGCGGACATTGCCTGGCAAGCCTCAATAGGTCCCGGTCTGGTTCTATTTCATCCCACGGGCGTCGTAATAGGACCCGATGTCACCATCGGCACCAACTGTGAGATGCAACAGGGTGTCACGATAGGCGGATCAGGCCGCAAGCCACATGGCGAGGCGGACTCCCCGTCCATTGGCGCTGGCACCAAGATTGGAGCAGGTGCTCGATTAATTGGAAGCATCCACGTCGGCCTTAATGTAACAGTTGGTGCCAATGCCGTCCTCATCCGGGACGTACCTGACAATTCCATTGCTGTCGGAGTTCCCGCGAAGGTCCGCCCGATTTCATGACCTTGGTAAGAATCATTTCCTTTAGCTTTACTAATTTTTGAAAGGACATCCTGCATATGGGGGGTGGGGTAGTTCACGCTGATCCTTGGCGTTCAAGATACGTCCGACGGCTTCGAGCAATTGACGCCTTCGTAATAGTGTGGGCCGTTGCGGGTGCTTTCGGTATTCGGTTTCGGCTCACTGAGGTTTCAAATTCTAACTCGCAGGAAAGCGACTACGTGATATTCGCTACGGCACTCGCCGTGGCATGGTGGTTGATGCTTGAGTTTTGGGGAGCACGTGAGTTCCGTGTGTTGGGTGCAGGATCCGAGGAGTACAAACGCGTTATCGCTGCCTCTGTTTGGCTCTTCGGCTTCGTGGCAGTTGTCTCGTACGGCCTTCGCATCGATACAGCCCGCGGTTTCGTTGGATTAGCCTTTCCCGCAGGAGCTCTTGGACTCCTTGTCGCTCGATGGCTCATCCGTCAGCATCTGAGTATCGAACGAAAGCATGGCCGCAGCAGCTCCAAAGTCTTGATTATTGGAGGTCCGCATTCTGCCGCTCACCTCGTCAGGTCTCTTAGCAGTGCTCCCGCTGCCGGATATCTGCCAGTCGCAGCGCACCTGCCGGGCGCATCCCAGGCCTCCGTAACCGACCAGCACCTCACAGTCCCGGTGACAGGAGTGGAAACTGATTTTGAATCAATATTGTCCGTCATTTTGGAGACCAACGTCGATGCAGTCGCGGTTTCTGCCGGAGTGAATCTGCACCCCCAAGATCTGCGTCGCTTGGGCTGGGAACTCGCTGCAAGGGATATCGGGATGATTCTTGCTCCTGCGCTCACCGACATTGCAGGTCCACGCATTCATACCCAGCCAGTGGCTGGCCTCCCACTCATCCACGTATCGACGCCCAAGCTGACGGGTGGTAAGAAAGTTGCCAAGCGGGCCTTCGATATCACAGTTGCTGGTCTTTTAGTGGCAGCCCTTTCGCCAGTATTCCTGATACTCGCTCTTCTGGTCCGCGTAACGGATCCGGGTCCAGTCTTTTACCGCCAGGAACGAGTCGGACTGCGAGGCACTACATTCAGCATGCTCAAATTTCGGTCCATGAAGGTGGACGCCGACGCACAGCTGGGCGCCTTGCTCGATGCGCAGGGGACCGCCAGCACTCCCCTGTTCAAGATCGAGAATGATCCCCGGATAACCGGCCTAGGGAGCATTTTGCGCAAATACTCCCTGGATGAACTGCCGCAGCTTCTGAACGTGCTCGGCGGCACCATGAGCCTCGTCGGTCCTAGACCTCAGCGGGCAGGAGAGGTCGCCCTCTACGACGATGCAGCTCACCGTCGCCTATATGTCAGCCCGGGCATGAGCGGCTTGTGGCAGGTTAGCGGAAGATCGAATCTAAGTTGGGAAGAGAGCATTCGCCTCGACCTCTACTACGTTGAGAACTGGTCGCTGATGGGTGATGTCCTCATTCTATTCAAGACTTTTAGAGCCGTGTTCGCCAGCGATGGCGCTTTTTAGAATTCGGGCAGAGCCCTCTAATGCTTAATTTTTTTTGTTGAATTTTCTCTGGGGAAGGTGCCTTTAATGCGTATTACAGTTATTGGGTGTGGATATCTAGGTGCAGTACACGCTGCATGTATGGCGAAGCTTGGTCACGAGGTGGTCGGTATAGACGTTGACGAGCGCAAAGTCGCCGAACTTTCTGCGGCCCGCGCCCCGTTTTTTGAGCCCGGGCTGGAAGATCTGTTGCATGAAGTCCAAGAGACCGGCCGGCTGTCATTTACCACTGAGATGTCTGCTGCCGCGGGAAGTAAGGTGCACTTCATTTGTGTTGGTACACCTCAGAAGAAGGGGGAGAACGCCGCAGACCTAACTTTCGTGGATAGCGCCCTGCGCGGTCTACTGCCCTACGTCGCCGCGGGTGACGTCGTTGTCGGGAAGTCCACCGTTCCCGTAGGTACCGCAGCCCGGCTTGCGAACGAGGTCGCCGGAGTACAAGCTGAAGCTCACTTGGTCTGGAACCCGGAGTTTCTCCGTGAAGGCCACGCAGTTTCCGATACCCTTCAACCTGATCGTTTTGTATATGGCTCGCCTACTGGGTCCGAGGACCACCCTGCTGTACAAGTTCTGGACGAGGTTTACGCTGTTCCACTAGAAGCTGGCACCCCACGACTTGTCACAGATCTTCCCACCGCTGAGCTCGTAAAGACTGCTGCTAACTCCTTCTTGGCCACCAAGATTTCTTTCATTAATGCGATGGCCGAGTTGTGTGAAGCGGCGGGAGCTGATGTCACGCTGCTGGCCGATGCAATCGGTATGGACGATCGCATCGGGCGAAAGTTCCTCAACGCTGGCATAGGATTCGGCGGCGGCTGCCTTCCAAAGGATATTCGTGCATTCATGGCACGCGCTGGCGAACTAGGTGCCGATCAGGCATTGACCTTCCTTCGGGAGGTGGATGCCATCAACATGAGGCGAAGGACCCGTGTCGTCGAACTTACGCGCGAACTCTGCGGCGGATCCCTCATGGGACAACGCATCACTGTCCTGGGTGCCGCCTTCAAACCACAGAGCGACGATGTGAGGGACTCCCCTGCCCTGAGCATTGCCGCACAGCTACAGCTCCAGGGCGCGGTTGTCACCGTCACGGATCCCGAGGCGCTGGGCAACGCAGCACGTCGGTTCCCCGAATTGCACTACGAAGAAGCTACAGAGACCGCGCTCGAACGTGCCGATGCCCTTCTTCTCCTCACTGAATGGAGCGAGTACCGCGACCTCGACCCGTACGAGGCCGCCACGCTGGTCTCATCGCCTCGAATTCTCGATGGCAGGAATGTCCTGAATCCCAGCAAGTGGCGGGCAGCGGGCTGGACCTACCGCGGACTTGGCCGTCCCTAACCATGAGACACGACCATCTTCAGGACGAATTGGCGCCGAACAAACAGAAGGACAACAGGCAAGGCATAGCCGACGAGAAGTCAAAGCGACTTAAGACAATCGGTCTGCCAGCGGTTGCCCTAATTGCCCTCCTTGCCGCTGGAGGTGGTTGGTTGGGTCTAAAAGCCGACTCCGTCAAATCGAATCTGGAAGCCGCGGCCGCACTCATCCCGCAGCTAAAACAGGAGATTGCGGCATCGGATCCGGAATCAGCACAGAGGACTGTCACTGAGCTGCAGGTCCTAACCTCAGCCGCACAGCAGTCAGTCGGAGACCCTGTATGGACATTAGCGTCAGGTCTGCCCTGGGTCGGACCAAATCTCAACGCCGTAGCGGAAGTGGCCCGTTCCGCCGACGACGTGGCCAGTTTGGGGCTGGCGCCGTTAGTGAGTGTTTATGGTTCCCTCGACTGGAACAGCCTCTTACCTGACGCCGCCGGTACCGATCTGCAGCCTCTCAAGTCTGCTGCCCCAAGCGTTGCAGCCTCTGCTTACGCTGTTCAAGCCTCGTCTGAGAGGCTTGAATCAATCGACGGCGGCTCGCTCTTTCCCCAAGTTGCGGCACCATTGGCAGCCGCGACAGAGCAGCTTAAGCAGGCCACCAGTGCGCTCAACAGCGCAGCGGATGCGGCCCGCCTAGCTCCTGCCATGCTGGGCGCAAGCGGTTCTAGAAATTACCTGGTGATGATCCAGAACAGCGCAGAGGCGCGGGCCTCTGGAGGCATCCCTGGAGCGCTGGCCGTTTTGAGCGTTGAGAACGGAAGGCTGACCTTGGGCGCGCAAAGCAGTGCCGGGGAGGTGGGCGTCATGTCTCCGGCCCTGCCCGTTGACCAGGAACAGCAACAGATCTATTCGACACGCTTGGGTAAGTACATGCAGGACGTCAACCTCACACCCGATTTTCCTACGGCCGCTGCAACGGCTCAAGCAATGTGGGAGCGAAAGACTGGGCAGCGCGTTGACGGGGTCATCTCCATTGACCCAGCAGTGTTGAGCTACATTCTTCAAGCAACCGGGCCAGTGCGGCTGACAGGGCCGGAATCGGATGTCGTCAAAGCAGCCGACTTGCCCACTGAATTGACTGGCAAAAACGTGGTGCCCACGCTTCTCTCCGACGTCTACGCAAAGATTAAGCAGCCGAAGCTGCAGGACGCCTATTTCGCCGGTGTGGCCAAAGAAGTCTTTTCCGCCCTCTCCAGCGGTAAAGGCGATGCCAAAGGACTCATCAGTGGCCTGACCCAGGGTGTCGAGGAGGGGCGGGTACTTGTTTGGTCCGGTAATAGAGACGAGCAGTCGCTCATCTTCAAATACCCGCTCAGCGGCTCCATCACAGGACCCAGCATCTCGCCAGCACAGTTCGGCGTCTACTTCAATGATGGCACCGGCGCGAAAATGGATTACTACGTGAAACGGACCGTGCAACTCATTCAGGAGTGCCCTGCGGGTGATTACTCGCAAATCACTGTCAGGGTCACGAGCACCAATACCGCTCCGTCTGATGCAGCAACGTCGTTGCCTGCTTATGTGACTGGAGGAGGGAAGTTCGGCATTGCGCCGGGCACGGTCCAAACCAATGTGACGGCATATGGCCCGGTTCAAGCAAATCTGGCTGGCGCGAGTCAAGGTGGCCAACAAGTTTCTGTGAGCTCAAACCGTCACGATGGGCGACCCGTCGGCACGACAACGGTGACGCTAACACCAGGGGAAACCAGCACCGTGGACATAAAGTTCAACAAGATCGTTCAACACACCACCCCCGAAGTTCGGGTTACGCCCACCGTCCAGGACCTCAAAGACGTGATTGTGGGTACCGAATCTGCGGCATGCGCTCCGGCCGGGTAACGGGCCTGTGAACGGTATGTAAAGTGTTTGGACTCACTTTGGATCCGTGACGAACTGGGTGGTATCGTCTTCTTGGGCAGGACACGAGATTCACCCCAATGTCACATGGGGATGGGGAATCTCCACACACAATGTGACATCAATGGTTTAAAAGGTCTCAGGGGGACAAAAATGAAGAAGTCTATAGCTGCGCTCGCGCTTGCAGGGTCAATCGCACTCATCGGCGCAGGGCCGGCCATGGCCGGTCCTGCCGTCCCTTACCCGGCACCGAGCACGGGTACCACGGTTTCGGCCACTATCGTAACGCCGGGCGGAACAGTCATCCTCACCGTCGTTGGCGGTTTCCGGGCCGGTGAAACCATCACCATCACGGTCACCTTCAACGGGGTACCGCAGGCGATCAGCAACAATGTTGGCGGTAGCGCAAGCATGGCGGTTCCGTCCAGGATTGGCATCGTGCCCCAGACGGTAACGAGTACCTCTACCGTGACTGCGAACGAAAACGGCGGCTTCTCGGCCCCGGTAACACTCGGCGCCGCTGAAGGAACCTACACCATCACCGCAGTCGGCAACGCCTCCGGTCACTCGGCTTCGCAGACCGTAACGGTTGACGCCGCGGCTGGCTCGGGTCTGGCTAACACCGGCGGTGGCGCACCGCTTGCCAACACTGGCGGCGGCGCAGGCCTGGCCAACACGGGCGCCGATTCCGGCCTAGTTCTTTGGACCTTGGTTGGCGCCGGTGCACTCGCGGCGGGTGCAGCTTCGGTAGTCGTAGTCCGCCGCCGCGCCAAGACCGACGCATCAGCGTAACGTAACACCCACAAGTACTAACGTAGAGGGTGGTTCTCCGGGCAACCGGAGAACCACCCTCTTGCTTTTAAGTTTCGACAGGCTCAACCGCCGAGCGGTCGGGCGCAATTACCAGACCTGGGAACACCTTGAAGTACCTTGAGAGCCATAAGCTCTGGCGTTTCATGCTGGCGGCCATGCTGGTCCCCCTGACACTGATTGCCTTCTGGCCGAGCCCCGTTGATGCTCCTGTCCAAGGGCAACTGGCCGACGTCCTGAAGTTCCTCCACTCGCATGACGTTCCCGCATGGGTCAACTACCAATTTGTAGAAGCGTCAGCCAACGTCCTACTGTTTGTGCCGTTGGGCGCCGTGGCGGGATTGGCTTATCCAAAACGACCGTGGTGGCGGACCGGAATACTAGGGTTTCTCGTTTCCGGCTGCATCGAGCTGGGACAGCTGCTGTTTCTTCACAATCGATTCGCGAGTCTGGCGGACATTGTCACAAACTCAGGGGGGGCTGTCATAGGCGCCCTCTTGGCCTCACTGGTCCTGAGATGGCTACAGGACCGCCGCTTGTCAGCAACGGTCCTGTAGGCAGCTCACAAAGGCCACCGAGGTTAGCCCACAAAGGCCTTCAGCCACGTCCTCAGGTCCTCGCCGAACTCCACGCGCTCGGACGCCAGGGTGATGACAGCCTTGAGGTAGCTGAGCTTGTCGCCGGTGTCGAAGCGGCGGCCCTTAAAGACCACACCGTACACGCCGGAGCCCTCGCCCGAACCGGCAGCCAGGGTCTGGAGGGCGTCGGTCAGCTGGATCTCTCCACCGCGGCCGGGCGCCGTGTTCTCGAGGACTCCGAAGACTGACGGGTGCAGAACATAGCGGCCGATGACGGCGAGGTTGGAGGGCGCCTCGCCAACAGCGGGCTTCTCCACGAGGCTGTTGACCCGAACGAAGTCCTCGCCTTCAATGGCCGCGACGTCCGCGCAGCCGTAGGCGCTGATCTGGGAGGGGTCCACCTCGATCAAGGCAATGACCGACCCCCCGGTCTTCTGCTGCACCTCCATCATGGTGGTCAGTAGCGTCTCAGCCTCGTCGATCAGGTCATCGCCCAGGAGGACCGCGAAAGGCTCCTCCCCCACATGCTGCTGGGCGCACAGCACCGCGTGGCCAAGGCCCTTGGCCTCGCCCTGGCGGACGTAGTGGATGGGACCAAGGTCAGAGGCCTCCTGGACCGACGCCAGGCGCTGCTGGTCACCCTTGAGCTCCAGCGTCCGTTCGAGCCCGGGGGCGCGGTCAAAATGATCCTCGAGGGCGCGCTTGCTGCGCCCGGTGATCATCAAAATATCGTCGAGGCCGGCTTTGACTGCTTCCTCAACGACGTACTGAATGGCCGGCCGGTCCACGACCGGCAACATTTCCTTTGGCATCGCCTTGGTCGCGGGCAGGAATCGTGTCCCCAGCCCGGCAGCAGGAATGACGGCTTTAGTAATAGATTTCCCCATAGTCATGAGTGAACCTTACAAAACCGATGGAAGAGAATCGCAATTGGTGGCGTCATTTACGAGGGATTTTGAAACACCTTTTGTCAGGCGTTGGCCGCTTGGGTGACAGCAAGGTATGCGTGAAGCGCTTCCCCAGCCGCCCTAGGAGTGAAACCCGTAGCCTTGATTTTTCCCAGTTCGAGCGCACTGTTCAACGGCCGTGGTGCAGCCGCTTTGCCCTTGAAGTAGTCTTCCGTGCTAACGCCGGTGACGGCGTGCCTGGGCCGGCCTGAAGCCTCGTACACGTCTGCGGCGATGTCCGCCCAAGACTGCGGTTCACCGTCGTTGCTGAGGTTGTATGTGCCGTAGGCAGCGCCAGATTCGAGCAGGTGCCTGATGCCTGCGGCGATGTCCTCCGTGAAGCTGAGCCTCCCGATCTGGTCATTGACGACGGACGGCTCGATGCCCCGTGCGGCGAGGGAGGCCATGGTGCGGACGAAGTTGTTCCCTTCGCCGATGACCCAGCTGGTCCGCACGATGTAGTGGCGCGGAACCACACTGACGATTGCGTCGCCGGCAGCCTTTGTTTGCCCGTAGACACCCAGCGGGCTGAACGGTTCAGTCTCATCGTGGCTTTCGAGGGAGCCGTCGAAGACGTAGTCAGAGGAGACCTGGACGAGGGTGAGGTCATGATCGACGGCAGTCCGGGCCAGGCGGGCCACGGCACTGACGTTGATGGCCCAGGCGGCCGTGCGGCCTTCTGGTGTTTCCGCAGCGTCGACGGCGGTATACGCGGCTGCGTTGATGATCGTGGAATAGTTCTTCCAGTTCCGCTCCGTGAAGGCCGCTTCGCTGGCCAGATCGAAGCTGGCGCGGCCGGCGAACTCAACCGTTGCGTCGCCGTCGTACAGTTCCCGCAGGGCCCTGCCGAGCTGCCCGTCAGCGCCGACCACAAGGATCTTCTTCGCCGGCATCGGCACCACGTCTGCGAGTCGGGGATGGGCCTTGTCCTTGTCGGAAAGCTCAGCCTCCTCCAGCGGGACAGGCCAGTCGATGGCTGCGGTCTCGTCGGCGAGGTTCAGGAAGGTGTACTGCCCCTGGGCATCGGCTGACCAATGGTCGTTGACCAGATAGGTATAGGCGGTGTTGTCCTCGAGGGTCTGGAATCCGTTGCCGACACCTCTTGGGATGAAGATTGCCTGGCTAGGGTCCAGTTCGACCGTAAAGACGGCCCCAAAGGACGGGCCTTCGCGCAGGTCCACCCACGCCCCGAAGATCTTGCCGGTGGCCACGGAAATGAATTTATCCCACGGTTCGGCGTGGATGCCGCGGGTGGTGCCGGCCTTTTCGTTGAACGAGATGTTGTTCTGCACCGGACGGAAGTCCGGCAGCCCCAAGGCCACCATCTTTTCCCGCTGCCAATTTTCCTTGAACCAGCCCCGGTTGTCACCGTGGACAGGCAGGTCGTAGACAACGACGCCGGGGATCGGCGTTTCGTGGGCAGTCAGCTTCTTGGAGAATTCGATCGACATGAGGCTACTGGCCCTGTTCTTTGTACTTGGCTTCGGTCTGGGCTTTCTGCGGGCGCCACCAGTTTTCGTTGTCCCGGTACCAGGCGATGGTGTCCTCGATGCCCGCGTCGAAGTTGGAGAACTTCGGTTCCCAGCCGAGCTCGTCACGGAGCTTCGCGGAGTCGATGGCGTAGCGCAGGTCGTGTCCGGGCCGGTCCACCACATGGTCGTAGGCGTCCGGGGACTGGCCCATGTGCTTGAGGATCAGCTCGACGACGTCCTTGTTGTTCTTTTCGCCGTCGGCTCCGATCAGGTACGTCTCGCCGATGATGCCTTTGTCAATGATCGCCAGCACGGCGGAGGAGTGGTCATTGGCGTGGATCCAGTCCCGGACGTTCTCGCCCTTGCCGTAGAGCTTGGGCCGGATCCCGTCGATCACGTTGGTGATCTGGCGCGGGATGAACTTCTCCACGTGCTGGTACGGGCCGTAGTTGTTTGAGCAGTTGCTGATGGTGGCCTGCAGCCCGAAGGAACGCACCCAGGCCCGGACCAGCAGGTCAGAGCCGGCCTTCGTGGAGGAATACGGGCTCGACGGGTTGTACGGGGTGTCCTCCGTGAACCGCTCCGGGTCATCGAGTTCCAGGTCGCCATAGACCTCGTCGGTGGAGATGTGGTGGAAGCGCTTGCTGTGCTTCCGGGCTGCCTCGATCAGCGTGTACGTTCCGATGATGTTCGTGTCCAGGAACGGGCGCGGGTCGTGCAGGGAGTTGTCGTTGTGCGACTCCGCCGCGTAGTGAACCACGACGTCAGCCTCAGCCACGAGGTTGTCCACCAGGCCGGCGTCGGTGATGTCCCCCTGGATAAACACGAAACGGTCGTCCGGCAGACCTTCCAGGGACGCGAGGTTGCCCGCGTACGTCAGCTTGTCCAGCACCGTGACATGGTCATCGGTGTTGTCAAGTACGTAATGGACGAAATTGGAACCGATGAATCCGGCACCGCCGGTCACGAGAAGTTTCTGCATAACATTCATGGTTCCACAGCGACTTGATTTGGCTGAATTTGTAACGGCGGCGAAGATGTTGCATATGCGCGGAATTATCCTCGCCGGGGGAACCGGTTCACGTCTTCATCCAATCACCTTGGGAATCAGCAAGCAGCTGGTCCCGGTCTATGACAAGCCGATGATCTACTATCCGCTGTCGACGCTGATGCTCGCAGGTATCCGTGACATCCTCATCATCACCACTCCCCACGACGCCGATCAGTTCCAGCGCCTTCTGGGTGACGGCAGCCAATTCGGCATCAACATCACATACACCCAGCAGCCCTCCCCCGACGGATTGGCCCAGGCATTCATCCTCGGCGCCGAACATATCGGTGACGGCCCTGTTGCGCTGGTCCTGGGCGACAACATTTTCTACGGGCAAGGCCTCGGCACGCAGTTGCGGCGCTTCGAGAACATCGACGGGGGCGCTGTCTTCGGATACCGGGTCCAAGACCCGTCCGCCTACGGCGTGGTGGAATTCGATGCCTTGGGCAAGGCAATTTCCCTGGAAGAAAAACCAGCGAAACCCAAAAGCCACTACGCTGTGCCGGGCCTGTATTTTTACGACAACGACGTGGTGCAGATCGCACGCGAACTCAAACCGTCTCCCCGCGGCGAACTGGAAATTACGGACGTCAACCGCGTCTACCTCGAACGCGACAAACTGCAGGTGGAGATCCTGCCCCGCGGAACCGCTTGGCTGGACACCGGAACTTTCAACGACCTCAACGACGCGTCCGAATTTGTCCGCACCGTCCAGAAACGCCAAGGCCTCTCCATCGGGTGTCCTGAGGAAGTCGCCTGGCGCCTAGGCTTTCTCAGCGATGACGAGTTGCGGGAACGGGCCGCACCGCTCGCAAAGAGTGGCTACGGGAAATACCTGCTCGATCTGCTCGCAGAAGGCTTGGATGCGGCAACGGAACGCCTCCAGCTCGCCCAGCGCTGACTAGACAGCCGCACCAGTCGCGGTGCCGCACGCAGGAAGCGGATTCGACGCCGTGAGAGCACAATGTAGGGACAGGCAGGACCACACGGCCCTCACTTCCGGCGTCGAGGACGGTAGACCATGAAAGCGATGAGCATGGTTCTGCGGGTACTCACGGCCCTCATGTTGTTCATCGATGCCGGCGTTCATTTCCATCTCGCCCCGGGCTACCAGGCCGCCACATCTGCCGGGATCGGGCAATGCAACCTGTTCCTGCTCGAAGGTGCCGCAGCGGTCCTGTCCGCGCTTTACGTTCTGATCCGGGGCAGCAGGGCCGCCTATGCACTCGCGTTTGCGGTTGCGTTGAGCGGTTTTGTTGCCGTGGTGCTGTACCGCTACGTCGATGTTCCGGCGTTCGGGCCGTTCCCGGCAATGTATGATCCCGTATGGTTTTTCGAGAAGTCACTGAGCGCCGTCGCGGAGGGAGCAGGAGCGCTCCTCGCCGCCGTGGGCCTGGTCCGTTCCGCTCCCAGGGGACGGCGGGTTCGCTGAAATCCATGGAGAGCAGGACTGCTTTGCGTGCTTCGTCCGACGCGATGACCGCAGTTGCCGTCTACGGCGTCGCAGGCACCTGGCTCTCGGCCGTGTCCTGGCAGGACCTCGGCATCCAATCCGTTGGGCTGGGCGCGGGCGCTGTGATCATCGGGAACGCCGCCGCGTCCGTCCTTCGCCGCACCCCGTGCTTCTCCACGCCCGCAGACCGAATCACTTTGCTGCGGGCCGTCATGGTGGCCCTGTGCGCCGTCCTCGCCGTTCCGGTGCTGTTCACGGGGGCCCGCCCGGGCCCGCTCCTGGTCATTGTTGGTGCTGCGGCCTTCCTCCTGGACGCCCTGGACGGGCCGGTCGCCCGGCGCACCAACACAGCTTCGGCGGCGGGAGCGCGCCTTGACACGTCCACGGACGCCGCCCTGGTGATGGTGCTCTCCTGCGCAACGGCGCTGACGGTGGGCGCTTGGACCCTCTGCATCGGCGGGCTCTACTACTTGTTTGTGGCCGCCGGCCGCATCTGGCCCCACCTTCGCAGCCCGCTCCCGCCGCGCGCCGGCAGCAAAGCGATCGGGGCACTGCAGCCGTTCGCACTTCTCCTTGCCTTGACGCCGGGCATTCCGCCGGCTGTTGGCGTTCTGGCGGCCGGCCTGGCCCTTCCGCTGCTCGTGTTCTCCTTTGGCCGCGACGCGGTTGAGCTGGAACGGCGCCGCCGGGTCCCGGTCCCCGTCTAGGCCACCGGATTCCGCCGCGGCCGCGGTCAACTTCGAAGGCAAGGAATCGGTGATCCTGCGTAAAGTAGTGGGATGGAGCGCGGCGCTGCTGCTGGTGCTGTGCACGCTGTCCTGCCTCCAGTCCACCCCCGTTCCGGGCTGGATGCTGCCCTAGCTCCCGCAACCTAAGGAATCACCCGTGCCAACCGCCGCCACAGGAGCCGCCCCCCGCCGTCGTACGCATGACGCGCTCCTGAAAGACATTGAAGCGGACCTGCGCTCAGGAAAAATCAAGGTGGGCGACCGCCTCCCGGGCGAACGCACCCTCGCCGAAAACTACGGGATCTCCCGGGCGTCCGTCCGGGAGGCCATCCGCGTCCTGGACGCCATGGGCATCCTGCGCAGTTCGGTGGGCTCCGGCCCCACCGCCGGTGCGATCGTCATCTCCGACCCCTCGGCCGGCCTGTCCTCCGCGCTGCGGCTGCACGTGGCCAGCAGCCGGCTGCCGGTGGAGGACATTGTGGAGACCCGCATCCTGCTCGAAACCTGGACGGCGCGGGCCGGGGCGGACCGCACCGGCGGGGACGAGGCCCTGGAGCAGGCGGCCCAGCTCCTGCACGCCATGGACGATCCCACCCTGGACCGCGCCACGTTCCACGAGCTGGACGCGAGGTTCCACGTGGCGCTGAGCTCACTGGCCGGGAACACCGTGGTGGCCACCATGATGGAGTCCCTCAGCGGCGCAATCGTGGGCTACGTCAAGGGTGCGACGGATGCCATGGAGCACTGGCCGGACGTGCTGTCCACGCTCCGGTCCCAGCACCACGGCATCTTCGACGCCGTCCAGTCCCGCGACGGGGAACTGGCCGCACGGCTGCTGCGCGAGCACATCGAATGGTTCTACCGTCAGGCGCAGGAAGCCACCCCGTCAGCCGGTGCTGAATAGGCTGCCCGCCGACACAGGAAAATCACCAACCGGAAATACTCCGGCAACCTGGCCACGGCATGCTTGGCCCTACGGGGACAACCACCAGGGGGCACAGCATGACAACGCAGCAGACAGAAACCGCGCCGCTTCAGGTCGATGACTATATCCAGGCGTGGCACAACGGCAAGCTCTTCCACCAGGGGCGCGTGACCGACGTCGTGCGTTCCCTCGAACTGATCTGGATCCTGGACGTGGGCACCGGCACGCGGAAGCTGCTGGATCCGGAGGCGCTTGAGATTGTCCGCGTTGCGGGGCCGCGGGGGTAGCCCCGGCGCGTCCGTCGCCGGGGTCCCTGCCGGGAACCTTGTGTGCGGGTCCCGGCCGGCCCCGCCGCCGTAGAATGGCATCATGACACCGCAGGAGCTGGCCAACCTGGCCCACGTGCGCCGCGCGCGTGACCTGATCGACCGCGAGTACGCCAAGCCGCTGGACGTGCCCACCATGGCCGCCGGCGCGCTGATGTCCGCGGCGCATTTCTCCCGCCAGTTCAAGGCCGCCTACGGTGAGACGCCGTACAACTACCTGATGACCCGGCGGATCGAACGCGCCATGGCGCTGCTCCGCGCGGGCGCCAGCGTCACCGATGCGTGCATGGAGGTGGGCTCCACATCGCTGGGGTCCTTCAGCTCGCGGTTCACCGAGATCGTGGGCATGACCCCCAGCGCCTACCGGGCCCGCGAGCACCACGCGGTCAAGGCCATGCCGTCCTGCATCGCCCGGCAGCACACCCGGCCCGCGCGGTTCGCGGCCAAACCGAGCAGGATTGAAGAAGCGCCCGCGGCCTTGCTGAAATAGCGTGGAAGGCATGAACATTTCACTGAAATACGCCCATGTCACCGTCAACGATCTCGACGAGTCCCTCGCCTTCTACCGCGACGCCCTTGGCTTCGACGTCCGGAACGACGTCGGCTCCGACGGGCAGCGCTGGGTCACCCTGGGCAGCGCCGCCCAGCCCGACCTCGAACTGGTCCTCTCCCCGCCGCACGCCGGCCGCTCCCAAGCCGACGGCGACGCCATCCAGGAACTGCTCACCAAAGGCGTCATGCCCATGCTCGTGTTCACCACGGACAATCTCGACGCCACGTTCGAAAAGCTCCGCGCGTCCGGCGCCGAAGTCCTGCAGGAACCCATCGACCAGCCGTGGGGCCCGCGCGACTGCGCCTTCCGCGACCCCTCCGGCAACATGATCCGCATCAACCAGGGGTAGTTGCCCCACCAGCGGAAACGTACGACGTCGGCACCCAACCCGGGTGCCGACGTCGTGCGTCCTGCGCCTTGGGGCAACCGGTTAGAGTGGGGGCATGACGCTGGACGGTGCGGCCGGGGAGCCGCTTGTGCACATTCAGGACTTCCGGATGGACTTCGGGGACACGACGGTCATCAGGGACCTGTCCTTCGATGTCCGGGCCGGGGAAACCTTCGGGTTCCTCGGCAGCAACGGCTGCGGGAAGACCACCACCCTGCGGGCGCTGCTGGGCATCTATCAGCCCACCGCCGGGACCCTCCACATCGACGGCAGGCCGTTCACCGCCCGCGACGGCGCCCGCCTGGGGTACCTGCCCGAGGAACGCGGCCTGTACAAGAAGGAGTCCGTCCTTGACGTGATGGTCTACTTCGGCCGGCTCAAGGGCATGGACAAGGCCCACGCCAAAAACTGGTCCCGGGAGTACCTGGACCGGGTCGATCTGGCCGACAAGGGAAACATGCGGGTGGACAAACTTTCCGGCGGGCAGCAACAGAAGATCCAGCTCGGCGTCACCATCATGAACGACCCCGAGCTGCTGATCCTGGACGAACCCACCAAGGGTTTCGATCCGGTCAACCGGCGCCTGCTGATGGACATCATCGAAGAGCGGAAACTCGCCGGCGCCACCGTCATCATGGTCACCCACCAGATGGAAGAAGTGGAACGGCTCTGCGACCGGGTCATCCTGCTCAAGGACGGCACGTCCCGCGCGTACGGCACGGTCGAGGAGGTCCAGGAGCAGTTCGG
The DNA here is from genome assembly GCF_056398665.1 of Pseudarthrobacter sp. 01T43. Taxonomy (NCBI): domain Bacteria; kingdom Bacillati; phylum Actinomycetota; class Actinomycetes; order Micrococcales; family Micrococcaceae; genus Pseudarthrobacter; species Pseudarthrobacter sp. 01T43. Next base: position 31,093 of record NZ_JBFTPV010000023.1, read on the forward strand.
CGGAACCCTTTACCGGCTGGCCTACGACGGGGCCCTGCCCGCCTCGGCCCTCTATGACATCGTCAGTGCCGGCGACGGCAACGCGGAGCTCTCCCCCCGCCCCGGCGGCAACGAGTCCACCGTCCTGCGCGAACTCATCAACGCCGGCGTGGCCGTGCGGTCCTTCACCACGGCCCGGACGTCCCTGGACGAAATCTTCATCAAGGTTTACGGCGAAGACCACCAGATGGCGGAGGCATAACCACATGACACAGCCAACAGCCACCAAAGCCTCCCCCGCTCCCCCGCCCGCGGCCGTCCCGGCCCCGCCGCGGCGCCCGTTCGCGCAGCACAACCTCCGCACCGTGGTCGGGTTCGAATTCACCCGCACCATGAAAAAGCGCGGCTTCTGGATCGCCACCCTGTCCATCCCCGTGGTGATCGCCATCGTGTTCGCCCTCGTCTACCTGAGCAATTCCTCCACCGCCGCCAGCGCCGACGCCCAAAAGACCGCGGCCCTGTCCTTCACCTACACCGATGCCTCCGGATTGGTCGCGGACAACATTGCCAAGGCCATGGGCGGCGTGAAAGCGGCAGACCCCGGCGCCGCGTTGCAGGACGTGAAGAAGGGCCTGTCCGAGGCCTACTTCGTGTACCCCGCCGAGCCGGCCACGCAGGCCGTGAAGGTCTACGGGATAGACAAGGGCATCTTCGAGAACGGCAAATACGACGCCGTCGCCAAGCAGCTGCTGGTCGCTTCAGCGCAGGCCACCGTGGGCTCGCCGCAGCTGACCGCCGCGGCCAGCGGCAACGTCAAAACCGAGTCCGAGGCCTTCAAGGACGGCAAGGCGACCGGCGGCTTTGGCGCCGCGATCCCGCCGCTGATGTTCCTGGTGATCTTCTACGTCTCGATCATCCTGCTCTCCAACCAGATGCTCAACAGCACGCTGGAGGAGAAGGAAAACCGGGTCACCGAAATGATCCTCACCACCCTGAACCCGACCACCCTGATCATCGGCAAGGTGGCTGCCCTGTTCATGGTGGGCCTGGTCCAGGTCCTGGTGTTCCTGACCCCGATTGTGGTGGGTTACCTCTTCTTCCGCGACAGGCTCTCCATCCCGGACCTGGACCTGTCCACCATCAGCTTCGAGCCCGGAACCATCATCGTCGGGGCGCTCCTGCTGCTGGGCGGCTTCACCGTCTTCACGGGTGTCCTGGTGGCGATCGGCGCAGTGATGCCCACCGCCAAGGACGCCGGCACGATTTTCGGACCGCTGATGGCACTGATCTTCGTCCCGTTCTACGCCATCAGCCTGATCATCTCCGACCCGCGGGCGCCCATCGTGCAGATCTTCACCTACTTCCCGCTCTCCGCCCCCGTCACCGCGCTGCTCCGCAACGCGTTCGGGTTGTTGAGTCCGCTCGAATCGGCGATCGTCATCGTGGAACTCTTCGTCATCGGCTTCCTCATCCTCCGCCTGGCCGTCCACCTCTTCCGCTACGGATCCATCCAGTACTCCAGGAAGCTCTCCATCGCCGGCACCTTCCGCAAACGCAGCCCGCTGGCAGGGAAGTAGCGGGCGCAAAAATCGTTCGCAGGGACATCTACAAACAGTAGGTCAACTCCCACGCGGGCGGCACTAAGATATCGTCATGCCGCCGCGCATGTTTTCCCGCCGCACGCGTTCCGTCCCGGACGAGTCATTCCCGGTGCAGAAACGACGACGGCGGGGCCTGCGGGTTCTCGCGATCGCCGCGTTGACGCTGCTCGGGCTGGTGGTTGTCTCCGCCGCTGCGAATCTCCTCCTGGAGCGGGTGGAACGCGCAAACGCCACTCCGTACGGCGAACGGGTCCAGATCGACCAGGGAACCATCAACGTCTCCATTACCGGGGTCAATGGCCCCACGGTGGTGCTGCTCAGCGGACTGGGCACGGGTGCCCCGGGGCTCGATTTTGCCCCGCTGGTCCGGGAACTGCCCGGCTACCGGACCGTGGTGGTGGAGGGGTTTGGCTACGGCTACAGCGACACCGACGTCCGGCCGCGGACCATCGGCAACATCGCCGAGGAACTGCACGCCGTGCTCGCCAAACTTGGCATCACCGGTCCCTACGTCCTGGCCGGGCACTCGATCGCGGGCTTCACCACCTTGTACTACGCCAACAAATACCCTGCTGAAGTGTCTGCCGTCATCGGCATCGACCCCACCGTTCCTACCGTAACCACCGCCTCGCCTGGGGGCCCGGCACCTGCTGATGCGCCGCCGTCGGGCAATTTCTGGGCGCGCCTCCCCTCCACCCTCGGCCTGGTCCGCTGGGCGGCGGCGTTGGGACTGACGGACCCGGAAAGCAGCGGCTATAGGCCGTCGGAAATAGACCAGATGCGGATGCTCACCAGCTGGAACTTCGGCAACGCCGCCGTGACCGACGAAACCGAACGGGTGGGCGAAAACGCCGCGAAACTGCAGGGGCTCAGCTACCCCGCCGGGATGCCTGTGCTGATGCTCCTGTCAAAGGAAAGCCTGGACAGCCGTCCTGAATGGGTGGACCTTCACGAACGCCAGCTGAGCAATGTCACGCGGCACGAGATTGTTGTCCTCGATGGCCCGCACTACCTGCACTGGACCCAGGCGAAGGCGATGGCGGAGAAGATCGGCGAGTTCCTGGGGCCTGCTGCGGTTTCGACTGGCTCAATCACCGGGCAGCGGGGCGGGGTGGCGACCGCCCCGCCTCCCGACCGATAGACCCCGGGCCGGCAGGCCCGACCGGGAGCAAATAATGGGAGTTCCCCGGCTTGTCAGGCGTGGAGGCTAAGCCCCGCAGCACGGATCGCCTGGTCCATCTCCGTCCGGGCCTCGCGTGCCAGGGCGAGCGTTGTTGGATCCCGGAGAACGCCAGCCCGGGAGGCCGGCACGAGGACCGCGAAAGAGGCGAGCACGCCGCCGTCGGCACTATGAAGTGCCATGCCCAGCGCGTGAAGTCCGGCTTCAGTTTCTTCCTGGTTGAGCGCGTATCCGAGCCGCTTTGTCTCCTCAAGCGTGCGCGTCAGGCGCCCGAACTCCGCGTCATTCAGGTAACCGCCGGCGAGCCTCGCTGAATTGCTTCTGTATAACCGCTCCAGAAACGCCTGATCGTGCTCGGCAAGAATGGCTTTTCCGCCTGCTGCGAATCGCGCGTCCTGCACGAGCCCCGTCCGGTCCCCGACGCGGAGGGGCTGACTACCCTCGAGGGTGGTGAGTACGCGGGTTCGCACCCCAGTACGGAACATCAGGCTGACGCTCTCGTCCAGGCGCCCGGCGAGGAGTTCCAGGTGCGAACTGAGAAGGGTCTTCAGTTTGCGTGTCCAAGGAGAAGGTGACGGCGGCGCGCCCATGGACGGACCCGGCGCGTAGGCGCGAGATTCATCCTGGACAGCGAAGTCGCGGTACACGAGCATTGTCAGCAGCCGGTGTGCAGCTGACGGCGAGATGTCCAGCTCCCGCGCGATGTCGGACAGCCGGGCACCGCCTGTGTCGCGCAAAATCTGAATCAGGCGCAGCACGTGATCGACCGAGCTCAAGGCATACCGCGGCCGCTGGTACACGTCTTTTTGTTTCGTCATGATGGAAGTAGACGATACAGCTAACGGATTTCGCTCAGCTCAGCGGTGTGGTTTTCCTTGAGCCACCGGACAAACAGCAGTGACACGAGAAGCACCACAACATTGATGGCGGCGATCAGCCAGAAGTTACCGGTACTGGCGATGGCGGCAGCAACAATCGGTGCGGGCGCGGAGAAGAGCACCTGGGAGAACGAAAGCGACAGCGCTGATCCCGAGAATCGCATATTCGTGGGGAACTGCTCCGCATACAGGGCCGGCTGCGAGCCGAACTCGAACTGGACGCCGCTGATGGCCACGGTAACCGTAAGGACGATCAGGAAGATGTTCCCCGATTCTGCCGAAGGGAAGAATGACGCCACAGCGATGAGTTGGGCGATGATCGCGATGACGAGCACAGGCTTGCGGCCGATCCGGTCACTCACGAATCCACCGAGCAAGCCGATGCCGACGGAGATGCCGTTGGCAACAAGAATCATGACGAACGCGTCCCCCTTGCTGAAGCCGGCGTGGGCGGTCAGGTAATTCAGGCCGTAGACGGAGATGGTGTAGAAGGTCACGTTGGAGCCGGCGCGTACCAGCATCAGTTTGACGATCATCCACGGCATGGTCTTGAGCACCTGAAGGCCACTAATGGATTCGGTGGCGGCTGCCTTTTGTTCCAGGAAGACCGGGGTCTCCTCGAGACGCATGCGGATGTAGATGCCGACGACGACCAGCAGGATGCTCATGAGGAAGGGCACGCGCCAGCCCCAGTCCCGAAAGGCAGCTTCGCTCAAGGACGTACTCAGAATGACGAGGGTGACATTGGCCAGAACCTGGCTGAGCGGGGAGCCGATGTTGATGAACGCCCCGAGGAGCCCCCGCTGGTTGGCGTTGGCGTGTTCGAGTGTCATCAGCTGGGCACCGGTTGCTTCACCGCCGAGGGAGAAGCCTTGAAGGAACCGCAGGGACACCAGAACGATGGCGATTGAGATGCCTTGGTTACCGGGGAGCAGGCCAATCGCCAGGGAGCTGACGCCCATGAGGATAAACGTGGCAAGGAGAACCGGCCGGCGCCCGTACTTGTCTCCGAAGTGGCCGCAGATAATTGCACCCAGGGGGCGGGCCAGGAAACCCACGCCGAACGTTGCGAAAGAGGCGATCAGGGCGGCGGCCTCCCCGAGTCCCGAAAAGAAGATCGCGGGAAAGACAGTGGCGGATAGTGCACCGTAGACCGCGAAATCGAACCACTCCAGCGCCGAGCCGAGCGCGCCGCTCGTGACGGTCTTCGTTTTCTGGGAGCGCTGAGAGGAGGTTTGGATCGAGTTGCCGCCGGAGGGCGTGCTGGGGGAAAGGGTTTCCCGAGTCATGTTTCAAGCCTTTCACTTCGTAGCCAGGTGTTGGCACCGGCGCATCTCGCCTTCGAGACGGATATGAACTTAGTTACAAATTCAGGCATCACCAACAGTATTTCTGCTATGTGGAAAAACTCTGGCGGCTCGCTGAGGCCTTGCTCACGATGAGCGGCTTGAAATTCTGTTATGTGGAAAAGAACATGCGAGGCATGGACGGGACCACCTATGGTCACTATGGCTGCACCGGGCATGAGAATCCGGAGGGCCCTACGAAGGAGCAGTGACATGACCGAACCGTCGTCCCGGGACGTCGTCGTCATCGGCGGTGGGCTGGCCGGCCTGCGGGCTGCATCGGTGGCAGCTGAAGAAGGTGCAAGCGTCACCCTTTTGGAGAAGGAGGAATGCCTTGGTGGTTCGTCCGAGCTGTCTGCAGGCATGTACTGGACCGCACCCGATCTCGCCTCGTACCGCCAGCGGATTCCGCAGGGCGACCTGCGGCTGGCCGGCCGCATCATCGCCGAGTACGAGCCCGCGCTGGCAGCGATTCGCGCCAGCGGCGTTCACGTCGACGCCGGTGCAACGAACGGCGTCATGGGGTTTGGCCGAGGGTATTCCTTCGACGTTAAGGCATACCTGAAGGTCCTTGAAGAGCGGTTACGGGCCTCGCACGGAGAGGCGCACACCGGCATCCGGATTCGGTCCGTGACACGGTCCGGCACTTGGTCCGGCACGCGCCGGTTCCGCCTCAGTATGGATTCAGCGTACGGTCACCGCGAGATCCACACCGACGCGATCGTCCTGGCCACAGGAGGATTCCAGGCATCAACAGCCCAACGGGCATTCCACATGCCTGCCGTTGGCGCCGACATCCTGCTCCGTTCGAATCCCGGCAGTGAAGGCGATGGACTCGATCTGGCATTGTCCCTCGGGGCTGCACTGGCCGGCGACTTAGGAACTTTCTACGGACACCTTGTGCCTCATCCCGTCACCAACTTCACGCCGGACCGGTTCATGCTTTATTCCCAGTACTACTCCAATCACGGGATCCTCGTTGCAGCCGACGGTCGGCGGATCTCCGAGGAATCCCGCGGCGACGAACTCCTCAACCAGGACCTCGCCGAGGTCGACGGGATGACAGCGTTCCTCATCTTTGACGAAAGCGTGCGGTCCACCTACGGAGTGTCAGAACCGTTCGCCAATTTCGGGCGGGTGGACCGGTTCGCGTTTGCGGCGGAGGCCGGAGCCCGGCACGCAAAGGCTCAGACGCTGGATGAACTTGTGGAGCTGCTCGGCGACCTCGGTGTGGATGGGGCGCAGCTCCGGAAGACACTGGCGGGCGACGTCCAGGTGTCGTCACTGGCACGCCGTGTCTCGCGCGGTGAACCGCCTACCGTCCAGCAACTGGACAAGCTATGCAAGCCACCGTTCTACGCTCTCGAGGTGCAGCCCGCGATCACCTTCACGCTCGGAGGGATCGCCATCGACCGCAGCACCTCCGTGCTGAATTCTGCCGGCGAGAGGATCACAGGGCTTTACGCTGCGGGCGCCGACATTGGCGGGTTTTCGAACTACGGCTATGCCGGCGGCCTGGCCCCTGCACACATCACCGGCACCATCGCCGGCGGCAGCGCGGCACGGTTTGTTGCCCACGCGCCCCACAGCCTGTCCCAAGATCAGATGGCAACTGCCATGGAAGGAAGTACACCGTGCTAAGAAAGCGCATTGCATTGCTGCAACGCCGGACCGATATGTCGTTTCAGGACTTCGACCGGCATTGGGCGACCGGGCACGCCGAAATCATCTCTACGCTGCCCGGCCTGAAAGAGTATGTGCAGAATCCCGTCCATTCTTTCTGGACCAACGGCGACCCCACGGAGACGATCGACGGGATCGTCGAGGTCTGGTTCGATGACGCCGTCGTCTCATCGCCTGAAGACCACACGTCCATGGCTCAGCAGGATGACGAGGTCAGCTTCATCCGGACGCTTACCGCGTTCACTGTGACAAACCGCAACAGCTACGACGCTGAGGAGAAGGTGTGGCTACTGTCGCCCGGACCGCTCAGCGCAGCCGAGATGGCAGTGCTGACGGCCGGCGACGACGTTGTCCCCACCGAGCCCGAGGAAGGCATTCGCCTCATGAAGAGGCCGAGGCTCCTGCAGGAACCGGCAGCACCGGCTTCGCTGCTCGTGTATCCGGTGCCCGCGGGAGACACCGATGACCTTTTTAATGCCGTGGTGGATAGGGTTGCGGGCGCCTCGATGAACAGCGGAATCAGGGTAATGAAGACAGTTTCAAGGCGCGTCCGCTGAGGGTTGTGAGCGATTGATGTTCCGGCCTAAATTTGGGCATGACTAATTCCCCCGAGCACGAGCTGCTCGTTGAGCTGCAGGACCTGATCATCGGCACGGGATCGGTGGCTGAATTCCTGGGCGGCCTGTCCGTCATCGCGGCCTCGGCGGTGAGCCGGTCGGCTGGCACGTCCATCGAGTGCGGCGTCACCCTCAAGCACGGCCGGCGCACCACCACGGTAGGCGGCAGCACAGAGCGGGCCGTCCACCTGGACCGGATCGAACAGGCCGTGGGCGACGGCCCCTGCATCGCCGCGTTGAAGGAGAAGGCCCCGGTGCTCCTGGCCGACGTCCACACTGACCCTCGCTGGCCCGTCTACCAGAAGCGGCTCATCGAAGAAGGCTGCATGAGCGCCCTGGGAGTGCCCCTGGAGCTCACCGCAGGAGCCGCCGCCGCCCTGAACTTCTTCGCCCCGGTCACCGGCGTGTTCACGGAGTCAGTCGTCGCCGAGGCGGTCAGCTTCGCCGGCATGGCCCGCAGTGCAGTGGGCCTGGCCGTGAGGGTGGGCACGGCCGAGGACGCTGCCGATGACCTGAGCGCGGCGATGACGAGCCGCACCGCCATCAACCTGGCCTGCGGCATCATCATGGGCCAGAACCGCTGCAGCCAGGCGGAAGCCATGGCCATCCTTGTAAGGGTTTCCAGCCACCGGAACCAGAAACTGCGAGACGTGGCCGAGGAGATGGTTATGAAGGTCTCGGGCGAGGAAGCCATCACCAACTTCGACATCTAAGGCGAATCCTCCTTCGGCTGGGTCTACGGCTTCGGCCGCGCGCGTATGTGCATCCGCTCGCCCTGCTGGCCGAACAGACTGATGAATTCAACCGGCCTGCCGTCAGCGCTGGCGAACCAGTGCGGTGTGTGGGTGTCGAATTCCGCAGCTTCGCCGGGGCGGAGCTCAAAATCCTTGTCGCCCAGCACCAAACGCAGCCGTCCGTTGAGGATGTACAGCCATTCGTAGCCCTCGTGAACACGCGGATCGGGCTCATCGCCGGGGCACCGCCGTCGAGCACCATCTTGAATGCCTGCAGCCCGCCCGGCCGCCGCGTCAGGGGAACAGCCGTATGACGTTGTCATCATTGGCGGCGGCGCGGCAGGACTGAGCGCGGCCACAACACTGGCCCCGGCGAGGCGGTCTCGGCACGGCGGACCACCGACGGGCTGCGGGAGCAGTGGGGCAAGGGCGTGGTGCACTGCCCCTACTGCCATGGCTGGGAAATCCGCGGGCAACGGATCGGCGTTTTGGGCACCGGACCGCTGTCCATCCACCAGGCACTGATGTTCCGGCAATGGTCACCGGAGATCACCCTCTTCCTCAATGACACCGTGGAGCCCACCGAGGAGGAATGGGACAAGCTCGCCGCCCGGTCCATCCGCGTCGTGGAAGGCGCTGTGGCCTCTGTTGTCACCAACCTCATGGCCCAGGTGATCACCGCAGCGGCCGAGGGTGTTATGGCCGGCGCAAGGATCAACGCGGACCTCATCGAAGAGGAAACCCGCTGGGCCGTTGAAGGGCGCTTCGGCCCCTTCTCGGCTTCCTCGGAAGCTGCCGTCTCAAAGATCGTGCTGGGTGAGCGGCGTCACGGCCTGACAAGGTAGGGTTTCGCACATGGAACTCCGACTCGAGGTTGTGCAGGTGCCCGTCTCCGATGTGGACCGCGCCAAGGCCTTCTACACTGACCAGCTCGGCTTCGTGCTCGATCACGACGTCGAACACATTCCCGGGATGCGCGTGGTCCAGCTGACCCCGCCGGGCTCTGCGGCGTCGATTGTGATCGGCACCGGCATGACCGGCATGACCCCGGGCAGCCTTGAAGGCCTGCAGCTGGTGGTGCCGGACATGGCTGAGGCCCGCACTGAGCTGGTCCGCCGCGGCGCCCCCGTCAGCGAGGCCCAGGACATGGGCGGGTTCGCCTTCGCCTACTTCAGCGACCCGGACGGCAACCGCTGGGTCATCCAGGAGATCCCGGCGCGGTAAGCGCGCCACAGCTTGACCGCTAGGCCACGTGCTCCATGGGGGCCTTGTTCTTCACCGCTGCCCGTCCTGTGGGAGGCGACGTGGATTCCCGCACCACCAGCCCCACCGGGAGCTTGACTGCCGGACGCGGCGCCGCTTGCGGGTCCACAATGTCCAGCAGCCGGTTGACCGTTGCCTGGCCGATCTGCCGCAGCGGGGTCCGGACCGTGGTCAGGGCAGGCGAGGTCAGGTTCGCGGACTGGATATCGTCGATGCCCACCACGCTGAAGTCGTCCGGGACGCGGTAGCCCCGGCGCCTCAGGCGGGCCATGATCTCCAGCGCCATAAAGTCGTTGAACGCCAAGACTGCCGTCGCCCCCGAGGCCATGGCAAGGTCCGCGGCGGACCCGCCGCCGCCGAACCCCGGCTCGAAATGGCCCAGGTCCGTGATCTCAAGCCCAGCCAGTTTCGGGGCCGTGGCGGCAAGGCCCACCCTGCGCTTCTCATCGGACCAGGACCCCTCCGGGCCGCCCGCGTAGGCAATGCTTCGGTGACCCAGCGCGTGCAGGTGCTCCACGGCCTGGCGGACCGTTTCCGTGGAATCAAAGCCCACATCCGCGACGCCCGGGCAGACCCGGTTGGACAGCACCACTGGCCCCGCCGCGTTCAGCGACTCGATGTCCTTCTCCGACATCTTGGACGAACAGACAATGAGCCCGTCCGTAAGGTCCTGCAGCCGGCGGGCCGCCTCGATCTCATACGACGCATCGTTGTCCGAGTCCGCAATCACCACCGAGTAGCCCTCACGCAGGGCCTGCCCGTACACACCCTTGGCAATGGCCGAATAGCAGGGGTGCTCGATATCAGGGACCAGCAGCCCGATGGTCCTGGAACGCCCTGCCACCAGGCCCTGGGCTACCGGGCTGGGCCGGTAACCCAGGTTCTGGGCCACCTCAAGGATGCGGCGGCGCGTCTCGGGTGCAACCAGGTCCTCTGAAGACAAAGCGCGGGAGACGGTGGACGCGGAGACTTTAGCTTCTGCCGCCACATCCCTTACCGTGACCTTGTCAGCCATTACGTCCCCTTTCGTGAATGATTGTCCATGAAACCGTTTGCATCCTATTTTAGGGTCAACATCACATGGACGCCTGAACATCGCTGAGTGTTGGCGTTGACGCCACAAGCTGCCGAGTGTAGTCGGCCTGGGGCGACGTGAACAGAAGCTCCGTGGTGTCGGCCTCCACCACCTCGCCATTCTTCATCACGATGGCGGTGTCCGCCATGTGGCGGATCACCGACAGGTCATGGGAGATGACCACCAGGGACAGCCCGCGGCTTGCCCGCAGTCCCATGAGCAGGTTCAGGATCTGCGCCTGGGACGAAATGTCCAGGGACGACGTCGGCTCATCGGCCACCAGAATCTTCGGGTCGCTGGCAAGTGCCCGGGCGATGCCCACCCGCTGGCACTGGCCACCGCTCAGCTTGGACGGCGACTTATCCATCGCCTCGTCGGGCAGCCCCACCTCGTTGAGCAGCTCCCCTGCCCTGCGCAGTGCATCCCGCTTGGGTAGTTTGTCCCACCGCATAAACACCTCGGCCACGGCCTGGCGGGGCGTGCGCCACGGCGTCAGCGAGCCGTACGGGTCCTGGAAGATCATCTGGACCGAGCGGCGCGCCGGGTGCCGCCAGTTCACCTCGGCCAGGTTCTGCCCCTCCAACCGGATGTCACCCGTGGTGGGCTGCAGTGCGCCGACGAGGACGCGGCCCAGCGTCGTCTTGCCGCTGCCGCTCTCCCCCACAATGCCGATGGACTTGCCGGCCTTAATGTCCATGCTGATGGGAGCCAACGACGGCGTGACCGTCCCCGGGTAGGTAACGCTGACGCTCTGCACTGACATCAGGACGTCCGGGGCCACCTCCCGCGCTTCGGGCTGTTCCGGCTTGCGCAGTTCCCCGGTGGTCCGGTCCAGGACAGTGAGCGTCTCACCGGCCGGCGTGGCTTCGGGACGTGCCGCCAGCATGGCCCGCGTGTAGGGGTGGCTAGGGGTAGTCAAGACCGTCTGGGTGGAGCCGCTTTCAATGAGGCGCCCCTGCCGCATCACGGCAACGCTGTCCGCGACCATATTCACCACGGCAAGGTCGTGGGCGATCAGCATCAGCGTCATGCCCGTTTCTTCCTTCAGCTCCCGGATCAGGCTCAGGATTCCGGCCTGCACCGTCACATCGAGTGCGGTGGTGGGCTCGTCCGCGACAATAAGCTCAGGCCGTCCGGCCAGGGCCAGCGCGATCATCACACGTTGGCGCATGCCACCGGAGAGCTCGTGCGGGTAGGCCTTGAGCAGGGCGTTGGGCCGCGGCAGCTGGACCTGTTCCAGCAGTTCCAGCGAACGCGCCCGCTGATCCGATTCCGGGTCCAGGAAGCGCACGGTTTCGGCAATCTGCTTGCCGATCCGGATCACCGGGTTGAGGCTCGAAAGGGAGGCCTGGGGCACCAGGGCGATCCGGCGCCCCCGCAACTTCTGCCGCTCCGGGGTGTCCCCCTGACCCAGCCCGACGCCGTCGAACGTTACAGTGCCGCCGGTGATCCGGCCCCCGATGTTATCCAGCAGCCCGGTCACCACCCGGGCGGTGACGGTCTTGCCGGAGCCGGACTCGCCCACCAGGGCGAAGGCTTCGCCGCGGGCGATCTCGAAGGAGACGTCGTGCAGGACCTGGCGTCCGGCCAGTTCCACCGACAGTCCGGAGACGCTCAGGAGCGGGCTTCCAGAGGATACCGCGGTCATGCCGTTGCCTTCTTTCGGGAATCGAGGAGTGAATCTGCCATGAAGCTCAGCGAGAGGCCCGTCAGGGCCAGCACGGCGCCGGGGAACAGTGTGATCCACCACGCCTGGCGCAGGAAGCCGCGGCCTTCGTACATGATGCTTCCCCACTCCGCAGCGGGCGGCTGGACACCGACGCCAAGGAACGGCAGCGAGGAAAGGATGACGGCAACGAGCACCAGGTCACCCACCGCCAGGGCCAGGTTCACCCGGGCAACGCCCGGAACGATGTGCCGCATCACCACGCGCAGCGGTGACAGCCCCGACACGCGGGTGGCCAGGATGAAGTCCGAGTTCCGCATGGCCAGGGCCTGGCCGTGCGCCATCCGGGCGTAGCTGGACCACATCACCAGCATCAGACCGGCCATGGCCGCCAGGAGACCGGCCGGGGCGAGGCCACCCGCCTCCACCTTCCCGAAAACCACCACGAGGGCCAGCAGCAGGATCACGGTGGGGAACGCGATCACGGCGTCCACGAACCGCATCAGCGTGCCTTCAAGCCAGCCCAGCCGGGTGGCCCCGGCGAGCGTGCCAAGGGTGGTGCCGATGATGAACACGGAACCGGCCACGACGACGGCGGCCACGAGGTCGATCCGGCCACCGGCGAAGGTGCGGACGAACAGGTCCCGCCCCACGCCGTCGGTCCCGAAGGGATGGGCCAGGCTGGGCGCCTGCAGGGCCCTTGCCACGAGGGCGTCAGGGGCGTACGGGGACAGGATGGGAACGAAAATGCACATCAGGACGATCAGGCCAAAGACCGATGCCCCGATGATGAGGCTGGCCTTCGCGCCGACGAGCCGGCGGAGCCAGCCCAGGGCCAGGGGTTTGCGTTTGTTCATGATCGCCTCGCACGTGGGTCGACAAGTGTGTAAGCCAGTTCGGCCAGGAAGCTGCTGAGCACAACGCCGATCGCCGTGATCAGCGCAATGCCCTGGATGACCGGATAATCGCGGTTGATGACGCCTTTGATCATCTCCGCGCCGAGGCCGGGAAGCCCGAAGACAGCCTCGATGATGATGGCGCCCGTCAGCAGGGAGCCAAAGCTGATGCCGACCAGCGTGATGACCGGCATCACGCTGTTGGGCAGGATGTGGCGGAAGTTGAGCACGCGCCGCGGCAGGCCGCGGGCCATGGCGGCCTCAATGTACTGCTGCCCGCTCACGTCAATGGCCGACTGCCTGACAGCGCGGGCAATGACGGGGGCGAGGTGGGCTGACAATGCCAGCCCGGGAAGGATGAGGAAGGTGAAGTTCTGCGGGTACTTCGCGGCCCAGCCGCCGGCCGGGAGCCAGTCCAGCCGGATGGCGAAGACCAGGATCAGGAGGAGCCCGATGAGGAACGTGGGGATGGCGTAGGACAGCATGACCCACGTGCGGACGGCCACGTCCACGCCCTTGCGGCGGCTGGTTGCCGCCACCAGGCCCAGGACGGTGCCCAGCAGTACTGCGACAAGGATTGCCATGATCACCACCGCGAGCGTGGTGGGCATGGCCCCGCCAATGACGGCCGATACCGAACGGCCGCGTTGGGCCAGTGAGGTGCCCAGGTCCCCCTGGAACAGGCCGCCGATGTAGCTGGCGAACTGTTCCAGGGGTGACTTGTCGAGGTTGAGCTCTCGGCGCAGGTCCGCTGCAGTTTCCGGGGTGTACTCGATGCCCAGGATGACCTCAACAGGGTCACCCGGGATCAGCCTGGCCAGCAGGAAGACCAGAACTACGATGAATCCGACGGTCCCAATGGATTGGCCTGCCCTGAGTGCCAGCCGCCGCGCTCCTGCGCCCAGTTTCATTTGGTGACGCTGCCAATCTGTCCGCGGGAGTCCTGCAGGGCGAAGAAACCGTCCGGCAAGGTGGTGGCTGCGCCACGGACCCAGGGGGCGAAGATAACGTACGGCTGGTCCTCGGCGAACTGCTTCTCGACGTCGGCCAGGGCCTTCGTGCGCGTGTCACCCAGGTTTTCGCGGACAACCTTGACGATGTCATTCATCTTGGGGTTGTTGTAGCCGGTGAACTCGGCGTTGGTGGGTGCGCCACCGAGCACTGCGTTGTTGAGCAGGGTGTCCGGGTTGTCGCCGGTGGTCGGCATGGAACCGGGGTACATCTCGTAGTCGCCGGCGCGTCCGCGCTTGGTGGCCGTTGCGGCGTCCACCTTGTCCAGCTTGACGGTGATGCCGATCTCGGCGAGTTGGCTCTGGACCAGGAGGGCGAACTGGGAAGCGAACGGGTGGGACTGGTCCTGGTACATCATGTTGACCGTGCAGCCGGTCTTGCAGTTTTCGGTCTGGGACAGGTACTTCCTGGCTGCATCAAGATTGCGGGGCTTATTGCGGTCGGCCTCGTGGCCCGGCATGTAGGACGGCCAGAACCCTGTCTGGGGAACGTTGCCGTCGCCCCAGATGGCGTTGACGATGGCAGGCCTGTCCAAGGCTTCGTTGACGGCCTTGCGCATGTTCACATCCGAGAACGGGCCGGACGGGTTCCACAAACGCAAATCGTAGAAACCATTTACGGGAGTGTAGTGGACCTTGATCTTGTCCGTGCCGCCCAGGGAGTTCAGGAAGTTGGGCGCGAGGTCACCGGCGAAGTCAATCTGGCCGCTTTCCATCTGGCTGATGGCGCTGTTGGCATCGGAGACGATCTTAATGGTCACTTCCTTCGCCAGCGGCTGCGGGCCGTTGTACTGCTCGTTGGCGGTGAGCTTCAGTTCGTCACCAGCCCAGGCGGACTTCACCGTGTACTGTCCGGAAGTGACGTTGAGCTTATTGAAATAGGGGTCGACGCCGGCCGCGAGGGCTTCGGAAGGATAGACCCCGAAGGATCCAAGGGGAAGGAACGATTTGAACGACGGGTACGGGGAGCTGAAGTTGAACGTCACGGTTGTTTCATCGGTGGCCGTCACCGAGGCGAGCGGCGTCAGGTAGGAAGCCAGCGAGCTCCCTTTGGCGGTGCGTGCGAAGTCGAAGGAGGCGGCCACATCCTTAGCCGTCAGCGGAGAGCTGTCGGAGAACTTCAGGCCCTTCTGCAGCGTGGCCGTTCCCTGCGTGTAATCCGCGTTGAAATTGAAGTCCGTGGCGAGGCCCGGCGTGACCTTACCGTCAGGTGCCAGGGTGAAAAGGGTGCCGTTGGTGAGCTGCTGCTGGATCCTGTCCGTAGGCGACTGCGTTGCCGCCGGGTTCAGGCTCTGGCTCGCCGCCGGCATGGCCACGACGATGCTGTCGCGCGGTGCCAGGGGTCCCGTTTCTGCTGCGGGGCCGGCGGTGCCGCCGCCGCAGGCAGTGAGGGCCACCACCGAGGCGGCGACAATGCCGGCCTGGTAGATCCGCAATGAGCGTTTTGCGTTCATGCTGTTTCTCCTTGTTTCATGCCTTAACTAATGGCCGTATCAACGGCCAGGGTTACGTGGGTTGGAACGTGGATATGACGCGGTCTTCAGCGTCGTAATCGAACGGGTCCGAAGTCCCGCCGAAGAATGTCCGGACACCGAGGCCCGGGTTGCCGAACTTGCTGTTGGCAAGCCGTTCGTGGAAAGCGCCGGAGGCAACGTCCCGCAACAGGGAGTCGACGGTCCGCGCCACTCCGGCGGCGTAGGTCAGGACGGGCTCGTAGCCGAGCTGGGTCCGCGCCGCTTCCGTGTCCAGGAAAACCGGAGCGGGGAGTGACCACGGTGAAGCCACCGGTGGTTGGCCCGGGACCAGCACGAAGTCGACACTGACGTTCATGGCCTCAGCGATGCCTTTGGCGATGTCATGCTCGGTTGGTGAGCCCGGGTCCCCCGCATTCAGGATCCGGTGCCCGGGATTTCGTGCGGCCAGCCGGATCATTTCGGCGAGGTTGCCGGTGGAGACGGGGTGGTAGCTGCCCTGCCCGTCGAAGCCCAGGACAAAGGTCCGGCGCCCATCGAGGATGCGCCGCGCGTAGAACCATTCCCTGGCCTGCGGGGTATTCGGGCCATGCACCGTTGCGGGACGGATCACCGTTGCGGGAACCGGTCCGTTCGCCAGGGCCAGTTCGACGGCCCGTTTCCGGCTGGCGTAGGTGCCGGTTCCGGTGTCCACCGTGCGGGCCGACTCCGGGACCGGCCCGTTGAACCGGGGGCTGCTTTCAAGGTCAGTGATGGATTCGAGCGCCCGGCCCTGCGGGTCCACGTAGAGGCCGCCTGTGGAGATGGCAACGATCGAGCCGATGACACCTGCATGGCGCGACAACTGGTCAACGTGCTGCGGATCGAAGGCCACCACATCCACCACCACATCGAAGCCCTCCTTGAGGACGGCATCCATGCTCTCATCGTCTGCGCGGTCCACCTGGCGGAAGTGGGCGCCGCCCGGCGGCTTGGCCTGCCCGCGGCTGGCGACCGTGACGTCCCAGCCATCCTCGAGAAGCCGCACCGTGGCGGCCTGCCCTATCTGGCCGGAACCGCCGATGACCAGGGCATTGGGCCCGGTCAACTTAAGGTCCTGACCCGCGGGGTCCGCGGCGAGGGAGGGAACGCTTTCATGTGCACTGCTCCTGAATCATGGGGCGGAATGTTTCATGTGACTCGTAACACAATGAATTGTTGCTGCGCTGCTTGTCAAGTGTTGCGGCATAACTTCTCATTTGTTGCACTCGATGATTCGGCAAACTCTGGAAAATGCCCACAACTGCAAGGATTTGCATGCCTGAAACGTATTGACAGTTTGTTGCATTCTGTTGCAGACTGATTCACGCCGGGCCAGCTGGTGTGAGTGCCGCCACCAGCTTGCGGGACCGCGAAAGCCGTTCGTCCTGTGAATATCCACATAAGCCAGCACACAAGGGAGTCAGCAATGGGATCAGTTTCGGTCGGCGTCATCGGATCAGGATTCGCTGCCGGCCTGCACGTCGAGGCGCTCCAGCGCGTTTACGGAGTGGACGTCAAAGTCCAGGCCGTCACGGCCAGGAGCAGGCAGAGCGCCGACATGTTTGCGCGCAAACATAGCATTCCGAATTCCTATGCGACCTACGAGGAACTCCTCGCCGATCCGAGCATCGACGTCGTGTCCATCTGCACCCCGAACGCCCTGCACGGCAACATCGTCATTGAGGCGGCGCAGGCCGGGAAGCACGTCATCTGCGAGAAGCCGCTCACCGGATCCTTCGGGCCAGCGAAGGACCAGGGCCTCATGCGTGCCATCCGGGAACGGGAAGAAGCCCAGGCATCGCTGGCCACCATCAGGGAGGCGGTGCAACAGGCAGGAACCCAGTTCCTTTACGCCGAAAACTGGATTTACGCACCGGCCACCACCAAAACCAAGACCCTCATGCGCGCCTCAGGGGGATCCGTCGTCGACATCCGTGCGGAACAGAGCCACAGCGGCTCACACGCCGCCGCCACCCGCCGTCGGGAAACAGCAGGAGGAGGCGCGCTGCTGACACTGGGAGCCCACCCCATTGCAGCAGCACTGCACTTGAAAGCCTTCGAGGGCGAGCTTTTAGACGCCAAGCCAATCCGCGTGGAGTCAGTGACGGCGGAGACCGCAGCCCTCTACTCGAGTGCCGCCGTGCGCCGGTCCGGGAGCCGCAACTGGCTCGTCAACGATTGGAAAGACGTGGAAACGTGGGCCAACCTCGTGATGAATTTCGAGGATGGCACCAAAGCCGTTGTTAATGCCTCCTTTGCCATGCTCGGCGGCATCAGGAACACCTTCGAGGTCTACACAACGAACGCCGTCTTCCATAACAAGATGACGCCGAATTCCTCCCTGCAGGTTTTCACACCCGACCATGCCGCCTTCGGCGACGAAAGTCTGCACGAAAAGGTGGAGAGCCGGGCCGGCTGGATCTCCGCCTCACCCGACGAAGACTGGGCCAAAGGCTACCCCCAGGAAATGCAGGACTTTATGGAATGCATCGCCGAGGGACGCCAGCCTGTCGCAGGGCTGGAACTGGCCAGCGACGTAGTCGATGTGATCTACGCAGCTTATGAATCCGCGGAAGCGGGCCAGCGCGTCCTGCTGTAAACCAACCGAGTTTCGCTTAAAAACACAAAGGAGCAGAACCATGATTTATGAACTCAACCACTTCGGTATCTTCGTCGAGGACATTGACGCGACCCTGGACTTCTACGCCAAGCTGGACGCCAAAAAAGTCTTTCACCACACCATCGAAGGCCCCCAGGTCCAGGTGGTTTACCTGCAGCTGGCTGGCGGCATGATTGAACTCGTCTTCAACCCCAACGCTCCGGCTGGGTGGAAGTACGGCATCGACCACCTGGCGTTTATGACCGACGACCTGGAAGGCGATTACCAGCGACTTATCGACGCCGGCTGCACCGGGGACGAAGCCCCCAAGAAGGCCGGCACCGGCAAAGGCACGCTGGCGTTCCTGCGCCGTCCGGACGGCGCCCGGATCGAGCTCCTGGAACGCGATGTGGACTTCCGGATCGCCGATGCGGGCGACGGCCTGATCAAGGGCTTCGACCACTACGCATACGGCGTGGATGACCTCGATGAGGCCTCGGAGTTCTTTGCCAAGACCATGGGCATGGCACACGTCCTCAACATGCCACGCGACGGCGGCACCCCCACCCGGTCCTTCCACAACATTGGCTACGACGTCCTGAGCCTCCGCGTTGCCGAGGAGGGCACGGATCGCTTCCCCCACTTCGCCCTGCGCGTGGAGAACGTTGACGAGACCCTTGCGGTGCTGGCTGGCCGTGGCGTGTCGCCTGCTGTTCCGTCCGCTGCATCCAAGTCCGGCGTTGGCCGCAACGCCTACCTGACCGACCCCGACGGCGTCAGGATCGAACTGCTGGACCGTCCCGAACTCAGCACGCTCTAGATCTGCTGCATGTGGGCGCCGCAGGCTGGACGATCTTCCGTCCGGCCCGCGGCGCCCTTTTGGTGAGCTCCTAACGGAGGTCCGGGAGGCGCCGATCCAAATATTTGCGACCCGGTACACACTTGGTTCGGCGTCCTGAAGACGAAAGTCGGGTACCCCCTACCCTTGTCCTGCGTGCCTCGCCTCCCTACGATGATGCATACCGACTCTGGGGGTTTGGGCATGCTAATTGAACAACATATGATCTGGCGTGGTTCCGGCTCGGGAGCCCTGCTGGATATCCATGGCCATTCGGAGGCGGCCCTGGCGGGTTCCCTGGCGCAGCTCGTCGCGTCGTCGATAAGCCGCCTTTCATGCTGGCCGGTGGAGAGCACTGTGACGGTGGTGAGGCCGGACGGGACGCCCTGCATTGGGGCAAGTACTGAAGGTGCCGCCGTCGAGCTTTCCCGGTGGGATCAGCGCACCGCTGCGGGCCCCACTTCGCGTGCCCTGCGGGGCCGGCTGTCCATCATCCTCAACGACCGCTGCCCGGACCCGCGCTGGCCGGAGTACTGTGCCAGCCTCACGGCGGCCGGTTACCGATCCGCCGTCGCAATCCCCCTGCCGCTGGAACACGGTTACAGCGCTGCCCTGACCCTCTATTCCGCGACGGCGAACGTGTTCTCTCCCGTTGTCGCCGCCAAGGTTCTAGTCTTCGCCGGCGTGGCGGCCACGAGCCTCCGGCTGGCGCTGAAGCACCGTGCCGATTTGGCCCTGTCCGCCGAACACCGCGCCACTCTTGCCAGCAGCACCGTGATCAACACCGCGTGCGGCGTGCTCATGGGGCAGAACGGCTGCTCCTACGAGGCCGCCCACCAGATGCTCCTTCAGGAATCGAAGCAGCGGAACCTGACCATCCGTGACGTTGCCGAGGGCCTCCTGCAGGTCCTGCCCGGCGGTGTCCCGGCCAGTCACTTCACAGCCCGCGCCTGACCGCTTCACTCCCCCAAATGTAAGTCGCAGCAGATGCCCTTATGAGGGCTCACAAGGACATCTGCTGCGACCCAGTTGGGCGGGGACGCGCAGGACGGTCAGCGCAGAATGACTGTCCGCCCGCCGTCGAGCATTACCCGGCCTTCACAGTGCCAGCGCACCGCGTTGCTGAGCGCCTTGCACTCTGCGTCGCGGCCCACCCGCACCAGATCCTCGGCCGTGTGGGTGTGGTCCACCTCGATGACCTGCTGGGCGATGATCGGTCCCTCATCCAGCTCGGCGTTGACGTAGTGCGCCGTGGCACCCACGGTTTTTACGCCGCGGTCGTACGCCTGGTGGTACGGCTTGGCACCCTTGAAGCTGGGCAGGAACGAGTGGTGGATGTTGATGGTTTTGCCCGTCAGCTTCGCGGACAGCTCATCGCTGAGGACCTGCATGTAGCGGGCCAGGACCACCAGCTCCACATCAAACTCGTCCACGATTTCCAGCAGCCGCGCTTCCTGGGCCGGCTTGGTTTCCTTGGTGACCGGCAGGTGGAAGAACGGGATGTTGTGCCACTTGACCAGGTCCTCGTGGTCCGTGTGGTTGGAGACCACGGCCACGATGTCCACCGGCAGATCCCCGGTGCGGGCCCGGAACAGCAGGTCGTTGAGGCAGTGCCCGAACTTGGACACCATCACCAGGACCCGGCGTTTGCGGCCGTTCGGCTCCAGCTGCCAGTTCATGGCCCATTCGGCTGCCAGCGGCTCGAAGTCCCGGCGCAGTTCCTCGGTGCTGAACTCCTTCGCGCCGGAGGCGAAGTGCACCCGCATGAAGAACTGCTGCGCCTGCCGGTCACCGAAGTGCTTGGTGTCGATGATGTCGCAGTCGTGGTCCAGCAGGAAACCCGTGATCGCGTGGACGATGCCCGGCGACTCGGCGCAGTTGACGGTGAGGACGTGTTCGGTTTCCATTTAGCGCTCCCGGTCTGCTTTGGCCTCGGCAGCGGCCTTCTCATCCGCCACCACCTTCTCGCCGGCGAGGTCCTTCTGGAACTCGGCGTAGCGGGCCAGGTGGGAGGGGCGCTTGCGCAGGATGAACCAGGCGATGCCGAGGACGAAGAACCAGATGGGGGTGACCAGCAGTGCCAGGAAAGTGTCAGGCTGCGTGGTGAGCGCCCACAGCACGAAGGCGAAGAACGCGAAGACCACCCAGACCATGGGGATGCCGCCGGGCATCTTGTACTTGGAGCCCTCATGCAGGTGCGGACGGCGCGAGCGGAACTTCAGGTAGCTGGCCAGGATGATGGACCAGACAAAGACGAAGCAGACGGCCGAGACGGTGGTGACCATGTCGAAGGCCAGGCCGATGTCCTTGCCCGCGTACATGAGGATGACGCCGGAGAGCAGCAGGACGCAGGAGAGGAACAGGGCGTTCTGCGGCACCTTGCGGCGGGACAGGCGGCTGAACACGCCCGGCGCGTCGCCCTCCTGGGCCAGGCCGTAGACCATGCGGGAGGTGGAGTAGATGCCGGAGTTGGCCGAGGACATGGCCGAGGTGAGCACCACCAGGTTCACGATGGTGGCCGCGGCGCCGAGGCCGGCCAGGGAGAACATGGCAATGAACGGGCTGTGGCCGGCCTGGAACTGGGTCCACGGGGTGACGGACATGAGGATGATGAGGGCGCCCACGTAGAAAAGCAGCACGCGGATGGGGATGGAGTTGATGGCCTTGGGCAGGTTCTTCTCCGGGTCCTTGGCCTCGGCGGCGGTGGTGCCCACGAGTTCAATGCCAACGAAGGCGAACACGGCGATCTGGAAGCCGGCAACAAAGCCCATGAACTCGTTCGGGAACATGCCGCCGTGGCTCCACAGGTTGGAGAAGGTGGCAGGGCCGGCGTCGGACTGGAAACCGCTGAAGATCATGAAGAGGCCCACGATGATCAGGGCCGCGATGGCGATGATCTTGATCAGCGCGAACCAGAATTCGGTCTCACCGAACGCCTTCACGGTGGCGAGGTTCAGGACCAGGAGGATGATGACGGTGGCAATGCCCGGGATCCACAACTGCACGCCCGGCCAGAGTTCCTGGGAGTACCCGGCAATGGCGATGACGTCCGCGATGCCGGTGATGACCCAGCAGAACCAGTACGTCCAGCCGGTGAAGAAGCCGGCCCAYGGACCCAGCAGGTCAGCGGCGAAATCGCTGAAGGACTTGTAGTTCAGGTTCGAGAGCAGGAGTTCACCCATGGCCCGCATCACGAAGAACAGCATGAAGCCGATGATCATGTAGACAAAAATGACGGACGGGCCGGCCGCCGAGATGGTCTTGCCAGAACCCATGAACAGGCCTGTGCCGATGGCGCCGCCAATGGCGATCAGCTGGATGTGCCTGTTGCTGAGCTGCCGCTCCAGGTGGGGCGGCGTGCCCGGGGTGTTGACGGTTTTAGTACTCACGTGCTGCTCCTCGAATAAGTGCTGGCTGGAGTGCCGTAGGGGAAGACGCGGGACCCACTTCATCGGGGACCGCATCGAGGTTGTTGAAGCTGTAAAGATGGATCCCTGCGAGGCCGGGCTGGCTGTGCAGCGCGGCGACCAGGGAGTTGGGTGAGTAACGGTCACCGCTGAGCAGCTTGCGCGCCAGCGGGCCTTTGCGGCTGAGGAACTTCAGGGAACTTCCGACGCCGATCTGCGCGGCCAGGTTGACCAGCTTGGTCCGCTGAACGGACCCCGCCACGCCCGCCCAGAGGGGCAGGTCCAGGCCCTCGCGGCGCAGGAGCGCCGCGAAGTCGAGGATTTTTGGGGCGGAGAAACACATCTGGGTGACAACGCTCGTGGCCAGGTGCTGCTTCCCTTGCAGGGCATCGATCAGGTCCAGGGCGGCCACCGAGGGGTGGCCTTCCGGGTAGCCTGCCACGCCTGCGCGCATCAGGCCACCGGTGTACTGGGAGATGTCCTCGAGTACCGGCAGGGCCGACTCGTACGGGCCGGCCGGGTTCTTCCGGTCCCCGCCGATCACAAACACCTCGTTGATGCCTGCCACATCGCACTCCCGCATGATGCGGGTGAGCTCGGCACGGTCACGGATGCTGCGGGCGGCCAGGTGCGGGATGACCTTGTAGCCGAGCACGGCCAGCTCCACCGAGGCGCGCATGGTCCGTTCGATGCCGTGGTGGGGCAGGCACGTCATGGTCAGCGTGGTGGTCAGCGGAACCATCTTTTGGACCTGGTCCACGATCCCGGCTGAGGGGATGATTTCGATTCTTGTAGGGAACATCATTGGTCCGTTCGTACTATCGGCTCTGAATACCGGCGCGGTCTACTGGCGCGCTCAGCTGGCGTGGGCGGCCAGCAGTGAGCTGGCTTCCTGGCGGGTGCTGCCGGAGGATTCGATGTGGGCGAGTTCGGCCGGGATCTCCCAGCCCTTCTTCCGCATCGCGGTGGCCCAGAGCCGGCCGGCACGGTAGGAGGAACGGACCAGCGGGCCACTCATCACCCCGAGGAACCCGAGCTCGTTCGCCTCCTCCTGCAGGTCCACGAACTCCTGCGGCTTGACCCAGCGGTCCACCGGCAGGTGCCGCTCGGACGGGCGCAGGTACTGGGTGATGGTGATCAGGTCACAGCCGGCCTCGTGCAGGTCCCGCAGGTGGATCTTCCGGACCGTCTCGGCGTACAGCCACACACCCTCATCCTCGAGGTCATCCCGGGCCACACCCGTRACGGTGGCGTAGCGCAGCTGCATGGCCTGGACMSWSCGGGCCACCTTGGTGGGCTCGAACATGTCCACCGGGGAMGGCTTGCCGGTATCGATCTGGCAAAAATCACAGCGCCGGGTGCACTCGGAGCCGCCGATCAGGAACGTGGCTTCCTTGTCTTCCCAGCACTCAAAAATGTTCGGGCAGCCGGCCTCCTCACACACCGTGTGCAGGCCTTCCTTCTTCACCAGGTTCTT